>NZ_AJRE01000031.1:0-62801 GCF_000296955.1 Streptococcus sp. GMD4S | reverse complement strand
TCAGTAGTAAAGTTACCACCTTTGATCAAGATGATTGCTGCAGCAACAGATGCAAGAGCAGCGTCAGGAGCTACGGCAGCTCCGATGTTTGCCCAACCAAGGGCGATCATTTGAAGAGATCCACCAAGCATAACACCTGCTTCGAGGTTACCAGTTGCAAGTCCGATAAGGGTACATGCGACGATTGGTTGATGGAATTGGAATTGGTCGAGGATACCTTCAAGACCTGCAAGGAAGGCAACAACTACAACCAAGATAGCAGAAATGATTGAAATATCTGACATGGTTTTATTCCTTTTCTATTTAGTTTTAATAAAGTATTTAATCCTGTTTTCAAAAATGATAGAAACAGATTAACATTATTGAACATTTGCTTTCTTAATCAAGTCAAACAAATCTTTTTTCGTGTCGTTTGGTACTTTACGTACGTCAAATTCAACACCGAGGTCACGCAATTTTTCAAAGGTTGCAACGTCTTCTTTGTCCATAGACAAAACGTTGTTAATCATTGTTTTACCTGTTGAGTGAGCCATAGAACCAACGTTAAGGGTCTTGATTGGCACGCCACCTTCGATAGCACGAAGTGCATCTTGTGGAGTTTCAAACAAGATAAGGGCATGAGTTTCTCCGAAACGTGGGTCTTTTGCAACGTCGATCAATTTCTGGATTGGGACAACGTTGGCTTTTACTCCATTAGGAGCTGCTTGTTTGATCAATTCTTTACGCAACTCGTCGTTTGCAACGTTGTCTGAAGCAACGATGATACGATCTGCTTTTGAATCTGGAGTCCAAGCAGTGGCAACCTGACCGTGAAGGAGACGAGTGTCTAGACGAGCAAGGTTGATTTTCAGTTTACCGTCACCGATAACTGTTCCTTCTGGAATAGCAGCTTGTGAAACTGGAGCAGCTGCAGCAGTTGCAACTTCCTCAACTGGGTTAAGCTCTTCTGGAAGAGCCTTGATGCCATCTTTGGCTTCTTTAATGATATTCGCAGCGACTTTATCCACACCTGCATTCGCGTCCATAAGGCGCTCTGTGTAGGCTTGGATCAACATCGGCAAGTTCAGTCCTGTGATGATGGCAAACTTACGTTCTGGATTTTCTCCCATTACGCGGCTAGCTTGGTTGAATGGAGATCCACTCCAAAGGTCAGCCAATACTAGAACCTCATCTTCTGCGTCAAATGCAGCCACAGCGTTGTTGAATTTAGCGTAAAGGTCATCTGGACCTTCATTTGGCATAAAGGTTACAACTTGAACCTTTTCTTGTTCACCAAAGATCATAGATCCTGACTGATGAATACCCGCAGCAAATTCGCCGTGGCTCGCAATAATGATTCCGATACTCATTATTGTCATTCCTCCTTATAAAATGTTTGACTGTATGTTTAAGAAAACTTTAAGCCTAACTTTAAGTATAAACCGTTTTCATATAAAAATCAACTACTTTTTCTAAAAAGATGTAAAAGTTTTCATAAAATGACTTTTTAAAAATATTAATATATCAATAGTTTTGAGAGGTAAGTGAAAATGGCGATAGAAAATTTAATATAAAAATACAGAAAACGAGGTGCTTTTGTGAAAACAGAATGAAAACAAAAAGGAAAGATTGCGACCATGCAATCTTCCCTTTTATAGGAATAAATTTTGTAAAGCGTGGGCAACTCCATCTTCTTCGTTGGTCAGAGGAAGTTGTTCGTCTGCATATGGAAGAAGAGCAGGATTGGCGTTTTTCATAGCATATCCCTTGCCTGCAAATGCCAACATTTCAGTGTCATTATGCTCATCACCAAAGGCGATTAAGTCTTTTTTATCACGATTCATCACATTGAGCAAGTACTCTAGAGCAAATGCCTTGTTTACACCTTTGGGAGTACACTCGAGGATGTTGAGGGGACCACCCCAGGTATTGATAGCTAGTTGGTGCTGATAAAAACGATTCATTTCATCTGCTAAAGCGTATTTGTCTTCAGCCCTTGTTTGCAAGAGGATGCAGTTGGGATCTTTGGTTACTCGTTCGGGTTTGAATTGATTTTCCGGCCGGAAGTTCTCTACGCCAAATAGTTTAGGATCCGCAATCTCTTCATTCGGAGTCGTGATATAGAACTTTTTTCGATATTCTCCTGCAATAAAGTCAGCCTGGATGTCCTCCGTGCGCTTGACCATGTCTAGGAGGTATTTTTTGTCCAAGGTCAAGCACTTTTCATGCTCCCAAGCCTTTCCTGGTAGATGGGTAAGGGAACCATTAAAGTTAATCATGGGAGTATGCAATTCTAGCTCACGATAGAAGTCTTTTGCCATACGATACGGACGGCCTGTCGTGATGATGACATGGTGTCCTTTTTCTGAAATTTTTTTGATCGTCTCTTTGGTGAAATCGGAGAGCTTGCTTTCATTATTTAGCAGGGTTCCGTCCAAATCGACTGCGATAATTTTTTTAGTCATATAAACCTTCCTAGTCGTTTCCAGATAAGATGTCTACTATTATATCAAAAAGAAGGAAGAAAAGCAGATAAGAACAAAAACTACAGTTGCTTTGATTTATTAAATAAATCAAACAAACATATTGAAAAGGTGAATGATAAATGATATAATACTAATATTGTTCGTAAAAAACAAAAGGAGATTAAAGATGGACAAACTATTTAAACTAAAAGAGCACGGGACAGATGTCCGTACAGAGGTGCTTGCTGGTTTAACAACATTCTTTGCAATGAGTTATATTCTCTTTGTAAACCCTCAAATGCTTTCCCAAACGGGTATGCCTGTTCAAGGTGTGTTCTTGGCAACGATTATCGGTTCTGTAGTAGGTACTTTGATGATGGCTTTCTATGCTAATTTGCCGTACGCACAAGCACCAGGTATGGGACTAAATGCCTTCTTTACATTTACAGTTGTATTTGGGATGGGCTATACTTGGAAAGAGGCTCTTGGTATGGTCTTCATTTGTGGAATTATTTCACTGATTATTACCTTAACAAATGTTCGTAAAATGATCATCGAATCTATTCCAACAACACTTCGTTCAGCTATTTCGGCTGGTATTGGTGTTTTCCTTGCCTATGTTGGGATTAAGAATGCCGGTCTCTTGAAATTCTCAATCGATCCAGGTACTTATACGGTAGCAGGTGAAGGAGCGGACAAGGCTCAAGCTGCACTTACTGCAAACTCAGCGGCCGTTCCAGGATTGGTAGACTTCAATACTCCAGCAGTATTGGTGGCTCTTGCAGGTCTGGCTATTACCATTTTCTTTGTAGTTAAAGGCATCAAAGGTGGAATTATTCTTTCTATTTTAACAACGACTGTCCTTGCCATTGCCGTTAAAGTTGTGAATTTGTCAGCGATTGACTTTGCTAGCAACAACCTTTCATCAGCGGTTAATGATCTAGGAACTTTGTTTGGTGCTGCTCTGGGTTCAGAAGGTTTAGGATCTTTGATTTCAAACACTTCACGTTTACCAGAAACCTTGATGGCTATTCTTGCCTTCTCACTAACGGATATTTTTGATACAATCGGTACTCTTATCGGTACTGGTGAAAAAGTTGGTATCGTTGCGACAAGTGGGGAAAACCATGAGTCAGTTAAATTGGACAAGGCTCTATACTCTGACTTGGTGGCAACTTCGGTAGGTGCCATTGCAGGTACTTCAAACGTTACGACCTATGTTGAATCTGCGGCTGGTATCGGTGCTGGTGGACGTACTGGTTTGACAGCCCTAGTGGTTGCGATCTGTTTTGCTCTATCTAGCTTCTTTAGCCCACTTCTAGCGATTGTTCCGACAGCTGCAACAGCACCAATTTTGATCATCGTCGGAATCATGATGCTTTCTAACTTGAAAAATATCCCTTGGGATGATATGGCTGAAGCGGTTCCTGCCTTCTTCACATCTATCTTTATGGGATTCAGCTACTCTATCACACAAGGGATTGCTGTTGGTTTCTTGACATATACCTTGACAAAAGTTGTCAAAGGTCAAGCCAAGGATGTGCACGTGATGATTTGGATTTTGGATGCCTTGTTTATCCTTAACTATATCAGTATGGCGCTATAAATGGTATAATAGAAAAAGGGGAGTCTCCCCTTTTTCTTATAAGGAGGTACATCATGAAAGATAAGACGATTTGGCAAGAGGTTTTAAACAGAGGGAAATGGGTGATCATCCTTTTGGTAGCTTTTGTTCTATCTCAATTTCCCATAGGACTTGCTTTGTTTTTAGCAAACAAACAGTTTCCGATTTTACAGTCAGGGCTCTTAGTAGGTGCTCTATCCATAGTCGTTTTGATTGTATTCATTATTGGTGCACGAAAAACACAACTTGCTACTTTTAATCTATCCTTTTTTAAGGCAAAAGACTTGGCTCGCTTGGTACTGAGTTATCTGGTGATTTTTGCGACAAATCTCTTGGGTTCACTACTGCTTCGACTAACAAATGAGGTAACAACCAGTAACCAATCAATACTGAATGGTTTGGTTCAGAATAGTTCCTTGATTTCAACTTTCTTCCTACTAGTCTTGATTGCGCCGATTTGTGAAGAAATTTTGTGTCGTGGGATTATTCCAAAAAAGATCTTCCGCGGAAAAGAAAAACTAGGTTTTATTGTTGGTGCAATCGTCTTTGCCTTGCTTCATATGCCAACCAATCTACCTTCTGTGATTATTTATGGAGGAATGTCAACGGTTTTGACTTGGACAGCCTATAAGACTGAGCGTTTGGAGATGTCCATTTTGCTTCATATGATTCTCAATGGTATTGCATTTTGTTTGTTGGCCTTATTGGTATTGATTAGTAGAAATCTAGGTCTATCATTCTAAACCATTAGCCGCTTGGAAAAGATGAATACTAGCGTATCCATCTTTTTCTTTTTATGGTAAAATAGAGAAATAATGTGGTGAAAAACCTTGAGGAGTGACCTTATGTTCAGTAAAGCTAGTCAGGCAAAAACAGCTATTTGTGGAATTATCAATGTAACACCAGATTCCTTTTCGGATGGTGGTCAGTTTTTTGCTGTTGACCAGGCGCTTCAGCAAGCCCGTAAATTGATAGCTGAAGGAGCTAGCATGCTTGATATCGGTGGAGAATCGACTCGGCCGGGCAGTAGCTATGTTGAGATAGAAGAGGAAATCCAGCGTGTTGTTCCAGTGATTAAAGCTATCTGTGAGGAAAGTGATGTTCTCATTTCCATCGATACTTGGAAAAGTCAGGTGGCAGAGGCTGCTTTGGCTGCTGGTGCCAATCTGGTAAATGACATTACGGGTCTCATGGGAGATGAGAAAATGGCGGATGTGGTTGCTAAGGCTGGTGCGAAAGTAGTCATCATGTTTAATCCAGTCATGGCTCGACCTCAGCACCCTAGTTCGCTCATATTTCCTCATTTTGGTTTTGGGCAAGCTTTTACAGAGGAAGAGTTAGCTGACTTTGAAAAAATGCCAATCGAAGACTTGATGGAGGCTTTCTTTGAACGAGCACTAGCGAGAGCCAATCAAGCTGGGATAGCAAGAGAAAACATTTTGCTGGATCCGGGAATTGGTTTTGGTCTCACCAAGAAGGAAAATCTACTTCTTCTACGGGACCTTGATAAATTGCATCAGCAGGGCTATCCAATCTTTCTTGGTGTTTCGCGCAAGCGGTTTGTTATCAATATCCTTGAGGAGAATGGCTTTGAAGTCAATCCTGAGACGGAAGTCGGTTTCCGAAATCGGGACACCGCTTCGGCTCATGTAACCAGTATCGCTGCGAGACAGGGTGTGGAAGTGGTGCGCGTGCACGATGTTGCCAGTCACAGGATGGCAGTTGAAATTGCGTCAGCCATTCGTTTGGCAGATGATGCAGAAAATCTAGATTTAAAACAATATAAGTAAGATGAACGAAATTGAAAACAATCAGTGGATTGCCCACTACCGGACGGACCAACCACATTTTGGTTTGGAGCGAATGGTAGAACTCCTAGCTTTACGTGGCAATCCCCATCTCAAACTCAAGGTTATCCATATCGGCGGAACAAATGGTAAAGGTTCGACCATTGCTTTTTTGAAAGAGATGCTGGAAAAGCTAGGCCTGAGAGTAGGGGTGTTCAGCTCGCCCTATCTCATTCATTATACAGATCAGATTAGCATCAATGGGGAATCTATCCCCGAGGCTAGGCTAGAAGCCCTCATGGCAGACTATCAGTCGTTGCTTGAGGGAGAATCGGCTGACAATTTGCAGGGAACAACCGAGTTTGAGATTATCACAGCTCTAGCTTATGATTACTTTGCCTTAGAGCAAGTAGATGTGGCTATCATGGAAGTCGGCATGGGTGGTCTTTTGGATAGTACTAATGTTTGTCAGCCAATTTTGACAGGGATTACGACCATTGGTTTGGACCATGTAGCCCTACTTGGTGACACCTTGGAAGCCATAGCAGAACAGAAGGCTGGAATCATTAAGCAAGGTGTTCCTTTAGTGACAGGTCGTATAGCTCCAGAAGTCTTGGCCGTTATCGACCGCATTGCGGAAGGGAAACATGCACCGAGACTTGCCTATGGGACAGATTATCAGGTTTGTTATCAAGAAAGTGTAGTGACAGGTGAGGTCTTTGACTATACAAGTGCTGTCAGACAAGGTCGCTTCCAGACAGGCCTGCTTGGTTTACACCAGATAGAGAATGCGGGGATGGCCATAGCTTTACTTGATACTTTTTGTCAAGAAGATGGGCGGGAGTTGGCAAGTAATGACTTAATTGCTCAAGCTTTGAAAGAGACCAGATGGGCAGGGCGTTTGGAGGTCATGTCTAGCGACCCATTGTTGCTTTTGGATGGGGCCCACAATCCTCATGCTATCAAGGCTTTATTAGCAAACTTGCAAGAACGCTTTGCGGATTATCATAAGGAAATCCTCTTTACGTGTATTAAAACCAAGGCTTTGGAGGATATGCTGGATTTGCTAGAAACGGTGCCAGGTAGTCAATTGACTTTAACCCATTTTGACGATAGTCGGGCGACGGATGAAAGCGTGCTGAAAGAGACAGCCAAGTCTAGAAATCTCAATTACCAAAGTTGGCAGGATTTTCTAGAGCAGAAATTGACAGATAAAAATGAAGAGAAACAAACAGTTAGGATTATCACAGGTTCCTTGTATTTCTTGAGCCAAGTGAGAGCCTATCTGATGGAGAGGAAGAACGAGAATGGATACACAAAAGATTGAAACGGCTGTAAAAATGATTATCGAGGCTGTTGGTGAGGACGCTAACCGCGAGGGCTTGCAGGAAACACCTGCTCGTGTAGCCCGTATGTACCAAGAGATTTTTTCAGGTCTTGGCCAAACTGCTGAGGAACACTTGTCAAAATCCTTTGAGATTATTGATGATAATATGGTGGTAGAAAAGGATATCTTTTTCCACACTATGTGTGAGCACCACTTTCTGCCTTTTTATGGGAGAGCGCACATTGCCTACATTCCAGATGGTCGTGTGGCAGGCCTGTCTAAGCTAGCCCGTACGGTTGAAGTTTATTCGAAAAAACCACAAATTCAAGAGCGGTTAAATATCGAAGTGGCCGATGCCTTGATGGACTATCTGGGGGCTAAGGGAGCCTTTGTTGTCATTGAGGCGGAACATATGTGTATGAGTATGCGTGGTGTTAGAAAGCCAGGCACGGCAACCTTGACGACAGTAGCTCGTGGTCTATTTGAAACAGATAAAGACCTCCGAGACCAGGCTTATCGTTTAATGGGACTATAAAAGAATCCGCTTTAAGCGGATTTTTCTAGAAAGGACTAGTTATGGATCAACTGCAGATTAAAGATTTGGAAATTTTTGCCTATCATGGTCTTTTCCCTAGTGAGAAGGAATTGGGGCAGAAGTTTGTTATTTCCGCAAGCTTATCTTATGATATGACCAAGGCGGCGACAGACTTGGATTTGACAGCTTCTGTCCATTACGGAGAATTGTGTCAGCAGTGGACGACCTGGTTTCAGGAAAGTGCTGAGGACTTGATTGAGACGGTAGCCTACAAACTCGTTGAACGTACCTTTGAGAGCTATCCTCTTGTCCAAGAGATTGAGTTGGAACTAAAAAAACCGTGGGCGCCAGTGCATTTACCGTTAGATACCTGCTCGGTGACCATTCACCGTCGTAAGCAGCGGGCCTTTATCGCTCTAGGAAGTAATATGGGAGACAAGAAAGCGAACTTGGAACAAGCTATTGATAAACTGCGGACTCGAGGTATCCATATTCTCAAAGAGTCCAGTGTCTTGGCGACGGAGCCTTGGGGTGGTGTGGAACAAGATAGCTTTGCCAATCAGGTGATTGAAGTAGAAACCTGGCTTCCAGCATCAGTCTTATTAGAGACCTTGTTAGCAATTGAGTCCGAGATGGGACGGGTTCGAGAGGTGCATTGGGGACCGCGTTTGATTGATTTGGACCTGCTTTTTGTGGAGGATCAGGTCATTTATACAGACGACCTCATCTTGCCTCATCCTTATATAGCAGAGCGCCTCTTTGTCCTTGAACCGTTAGCGGAAATAGCTCCCCATTTTATCCATCCAATCTTAAAACAACCAATTCGATACTTGGTTGACCAGTTGGAGCAAGGAAATGTCTAAGCTTTCCGAGACCTATAGCAAGTGGAAGAGTATCGGGGAGGGACTACTTGCTATTGTTTTAGGGCTTCTCTTGATTCGTTTTGGACAAGTTATTCCGCGAATGGGGTACCAGTTGCTGATGGGCTATTTTTCCTTGTCAGCAGTTTGGCACTTGTTGACTCGCTGGTTTCAGGATAAAAAACGTCGGGAAAATATCTTTGTAACCTTGGGCAAGCTGGTGGTTGCGGCTCTTGTATTTGACTCTATCATCTTGCAAGACCTCGCCCTCTATCTCCTGGTTTTTATCATTGCGAGCTATCAGCTGTTTACGGGCATCATTAGCCTTGTGACTTGGTCTCTCTATCAAAAAAATGCCATTCATCCTCGGCTCCATCATCTCTTCGATGCTGTATGGATGATAGGATTCGGTCTTTATAGCATCTCTCCTTTTCACGATGCAGCGAATTTTGAATTGCTCTTGCTTGGGTTTTACTTGCTCATGCTAGGAGCCAGTAGCCTCCGGGACGGTTTCTTTTTTGAAAGGATAGAAAACAATCCCAAGCTAAAACGACGAATGCGAATGACTTTGCCGATCTTTGTGACGGCTTTGATCCCTATCAGCACCTTGCGCAAATTGAATGAGTGGCTGTCAAATCATGAAAGTCAAGAAGGGGAAGTTCATTCAGAAAGAAAAAACGATCAGGTAGTTGATCTAGAAATTTTTATTCATACCTCAGAAACATCCTTCTTCCTCGCTATGGGACATGTGGATATTTGTTATCAAGGGAAGGTTATTTCCTATGGTTCGTATGATCCCCACTCGGAGCGTTTGTTCGGCATGGTTGGAGATGGTGTTTTGTTTAAGGCCAATCGGGAAAAATACATCGAGCTCTGTAAGAGGGAAAGTCAGAAGACCTTGTTTGCTTATGGTCTGAGTTTGACGGACCAACAGAAAGCAGCCATCCAAGCTCGTCTAGAGGAGATAGAAGACCTGTTAATTCCTTGGGAACCAAGTTCACAGTTGATGAAAAGAAGAGAGGGCGAGGTAAAGCATACCTACTCCTACCAACTGAAACAAGAAGCAGATGCGACCCTCTATAAATTCAGTTCATCCGAGTTTAAGACCTACTTTGTTCTCAGTACCAATTGTGTTTTGCTGGCAGACTCTATCGTGGGAAAAGCTGGGACTGATATATTGAGTCCCCAAGGTTTCATTGTGCCAGGGACTTATCAGGATTACCTTGACTTAGAGTATACAAAACCAAATGGTCTAGTTGTCAGTCGCTCTATTTATTAGAAAAAGAAAACTCTAGTTCCTCAGCAGTTTGTGCCAAGAAGCTAGAGTTTTTAAAATAGGTCATTTTCTTCTGGAAGGAGGATGGTTTCTCTGCCGTCCAAGTCTAAAATAAGGACCCTAGGAGGGTAAAGCGGATCGAAAGGATGATTGAAATCAAAATCGATGCTAGTCGGAAGGTGCTGGCTAGAAAAATGGAAGGTGATGGTCCCCTTATTGTTGAGCAGTTGAAACTCAAGCTCTTCTTCTAATTCAAAGACATTTTTTAGGAAATGATCGATAATATACCATAAAGAGTCAATGACATCGTCAGGTAGGCTGGTCACGACACCAAAACTAGCGGAACGTCTCTGTGTATTTGTAAAAGCCATGTTTTCATCCCCCTTTTATTTTCCTTATCATACAGCAAAATGTCTTAAAAATCAAGAAATCGTAATTGCTTTTTCAAAATGGGAATAAACTGTGAAATTTTTTCAAAGTTTCTCTAAAAAATACTTGAAAGTGTTTACAATAAGTGATAAAATGGAGTAAGTAGATGCGTGAAAGCGAAATTTTCATTATAGAAAGGAAACGGAATGAACACAGATGATACAGTAACGATTTATGACGTCGCCCGTGAAGCAGGAGTTTCAATGGCAACAGTTAGCCGTGTCGTTAATGGCAACAAGAATGTTAAAGAGAACACTCGAAAAAAAGTCCTAGAAGTGATTGATCGCTTGGACTATCGTCCAAATGCGGTAGCACGTGGTTTGGCTAGCAAGAAAACAACGACAGTCGGAGTTGTGATTCCTAACATTACCAATGGTTATTTCTCAACACTTGCTAAGGGGATTGACGACATTGCTGAAATGTACAAGTATAACATTGTCCTAGCAAATAGTGATGAGGATGATGAAAAGGAAGTTTCAGTGGTTAACACTCTCTTTTCAAAACAAGTCGATGGGATTATCTTTATGGGCTATCACTTGACTGAAAAGATTCGTTCAGAATTCTCTCGTTCACGGACACCGGTTGTTCTTGCCGGTACTGTGGATGTAGAACACCAACTTCCAAGTGTGAATATTGACTACAAACAAGCAACGATTGATGCCGTGAGCTACCTTCTCAAAGAAAACGAGAAAATTGCTTTTGTGAGTGGACCACTCGTCGATGATATCAATGGCAAGGTTCGTTTGATTGGTTACAAGGAAGCCTTGAAAAAAGCTGGACATTCTTATAGCGAGGGATTGGTCTTTGAATCAAAATACAGCTATGATGATGGTTATGCCTTGGCAGAACGCTTGATTTCATCACAAGCTACAGCCGCAGTTGTAACAGGCGATGAATTGGCAGCAGGTGTCCTAAATGGTTTGGCTGACCACGGTGTGTCTGTACCAGAAGAGTTTGAAATCATTACGACAGATGACTCTCAGATTGCACGATTCACTCGTCCAAACTTGACTACTATTGCCCAACCTCTTTATGACTTAGGTGCTATCAGCATGCGTATGTTGACTAAGATTATGCATAAGGAAGAATTGGAAGAACGTGAAGTTCTCTTACCTCATGGTTTGACAGAACGCCGCTCTACACGAAAACGTAAATAGAAAAAATCAGGAAATCGTGAGATTTCCTGATTTGCTTTCTAGAGAAGAGGATTAGCCTTCCATATAGTCTTTTAAGGCTTGTCCTTTTAATCCAGCATTAAGGGCAATTAATAATTTGAGGCGAGCTTTTTGAGCGTTGAGTTCTTTGACAAAGAGAACGCCAGACTCTTGCAATTGAACCCCCCCACCTTGGTAGGCATAAACAGGTTCAGCAATGCCATTAAAACAACGTGAGACCAAGGCGACTGGGATTCCTTTTTGGAGGAGATTTTCCAACTTTTGAGCTGTTTCTTTGGGAACATTGCCTGCTCCAAAAGCCTGAATGACTAAGCCATCCAGCTGTTCCAAGTCTAACATATCGATCAGCTCGTCTGTCATACCGGCATAGGCTGAGATGATGGGAACTAGACCTTGAATATGCTCAAGATCAAAGCGGACACGAGGTTCAGCCGTTTTAAAGTAGAGGATTTCTTGCTTCATGATGAGGCCAAGTGGTCCATGTGTTGGGGTTTGAAAGGTGCTGACGTTGGTCGTATGAGTTTTGGTAACATACTTTGCTGCATGAATCTCGTCGTTCATGACGACCAGCACACCCTTGTCGGCTGCTTTATCATCGCTGGCAACTCGTAAAGCGCTCAGATAGTTATAAACACCGTCGCTACCAAGTTCGTTTGAACTACGCATGGCCCCGGTTAGAACGATGGGGATGGGCGGGATTTTCATGGTATCAAGGAAGTAGGCTGTTTCTTCTAAGGTATCTGTACCATGTGTGATGACAACTCCATCGTAGTTATCAGCTTCCTCTTTAATCTTATGATAGAGTGCAAGCATATGCTTGGGTTTGATATGAGGGCTTGGCAGATTAAAAAAGTCTAGGGCATGAACCTCAATCCCTTCAAGCGGATTGGAAACATGGTTCATGGGATTGTCCTGGCTAGTTACAACGGCACCAGTGGCATCTGCTTGCATGGAAATAGTCCCACCTGTATGTAAAACAAGGATTTTCTTAGGCATGATTTAGTCACTCTTTCTGAAATGTGGTATAATCATTGTAACACAAAAGGGGAGAATGGGACAGGATGGAAGTCAAGGCTGTTTTTTTTGATATCGATGGAACGCTAGTCAACGATCGCAAGAGTGTTTTGAAATCCACTAAGGACGCGATTAAGATTGTCAAAGAGCAAGGAGTGCTTGTTGGAGTAGCGACAGGACGAGGGCCGTTTTTTGTCAAGGAATTGATGGAAGACTTGGACCTAGACTTTGCGGTGACCTACAATGGCCAATACATTTTTAATAAAGAAAAGGTGCTCTTTGCGAGTCCGATTGCTAAGTCAAGCCTGCGTCAACTGATTGCTTACGCTAAAAAGGAGCGTAAAGAAATCGCTCTTGGAACCGAGCATGCCGTTGTTGGTTCGAAAATTATGTCATTTGGTCTCGGCTCCTTTTCCCAACTGGTTAGTCGTTTTATTCCGACTGTTCTGACAAGAACCGTTAGCCGTTCCTTTAATCGAATGGTTAGCAAGGCAGTTCCTCAAAAGGAAGACGACCTGCTTAACTTGATTAATCAACCCATTTATCAAGTTTTGATGCTGATGACGCCAGAAGAATCTGAGAAGGCAGCAAGTGATTTTGACGACTTGAAATTAACTCGAAGCAATCCTTTTGCAGCAGATATCATCAACCAAGGAAATTCCAAATTAGAAGGCATTCGCCGAGTCGGGAAAGAATATGGCTTTGATCTCAACCAAGTCATGGCCTTTGGTGATTCAGACAACGATCTGGAAATGTTGGCGGGTGTTGGTATGTCGGTTGCTATGGGGAATGGCAGTAGCAGTGTTAAAGAAGTTGCTAAGCATATTACGGCAAGTAATCAACAAGATGGTATCCACAAGGCGCTCGAGCACTTTGGTGTTTTGGCTTCAGAAAAAGTGTTTGTCAGTCGAGACTACCACTTTAATAAGGTCAAGACCTTCCACCACATGATGGATGAACGAACTCAAGAAGAGCCACAGGCATGGGATGCTGAAGGTGCAACCCACCGCGCAGATTTTAAAATTGAAGAATTAGTAGAGTTTGTTCGCGCAGCAAGTTCTTCGGAGGAAGAATTCCAAGACTCCCTTGCAAGCATGCGTGAGGCACTTGATAAGGCGGCAGAGAAAGTGGCGAAAAAGACACCTGCTAAGCAAAATTTGGTCGGTCAAGTGGATGCTTTGATTGACACACTGTATTTTACATACGGTAGTTTTGTTTTGATGGGAGTAGACCCAGAACGCATTTTTGATATTGTCCATGAAGCAAATATGGGGAAGGTTTTCCCTGATGGGAAAGCTCATTTTGATCCAGTTACACACAAGATTTTAAAACCAGAAGACTGGGAAGAAAAATATGCTCCAGAACCTGCCATTCGACAGGAACTACAACGTCAGTTTAAAGCTTATGAGCGACATAAAGAAAGAAAAAATAAAAAATAAGAGAAAATTCTTTTCCCTGGATGAAAAATTCGGGGATTTTTTGAGCTGAAAAACCGAACAATTTTATATATATCACTAATTATTATTAGCATATTTATACTAGAAAAAGAAAAGAAAAAAATGAAAAGATAGTGAAAATAAAGCAACAGGAAATTATATTTCTTACAAAGAATAGTTAAAAAGCTAGATATATTACTGATATATCTAGCTTTTCTTTTAAAAAACATCAAAAAAAGACAAGTCAAATTATTTGATATTTGAAAGTTTATGTGTTAGAATAAATTCAGAAAGCGAATAAATATAAAATCCTCATGCTACTACAATATGCTCTTTTTTAAGGCAGAAAGTCAACTTGTTTATTTCAGGCCTGTTAACAAGTTGATGTGAGGAGTTCACTCTAGCTTTGAGGTTTAGTTATAAAATTGTGCACAATTGCTTTCCAAATTTTTATTATTTTAATTTTCAAGTTTAAAAATTAAAGAATTAAGAGGTTGAAATGAAGAAAAAATATACCTATTTGACAGCTTCTGTTTTAACAGCTGTAACAATGCTTCCAACTTTTGCACCAAGTGAAGCTCACGCTGCTTACAATTGGAATGGAAATAATAGCTACTATACAAGAACTAGCCGTCGTTCAAGCAATCGTACTTCTAACCGTACTACTGCAAATCGTAGCCGTACATCAAACTATACTGTAAGAAGTTACAGCTACAATAGTTATTACCCAAGCTATAACTATGGCTACAATAGCTACTACCCAAGCTATAACTATGGATATGGTAGCTATTACCCAAGTTACAACTACGGTTACAATAATTGGAATAACTACTATGGCTATGGCAACAGTAGCAACTACTATGGTTATAACTATTGGAATAATTACAACAACCTTGCTAGCGATGAAAACTATATTTACTGGAATGGCAATCACTACTACCGTATGAACGATGGTAGCTTCCGTATTTATCGTAACGGTCAGTGGAAACCTTTGACAAACAATAGTAATAACAACTCATCTACTAACAACTTGGAAAACGATCCTCACTATCGTTACGAAAATGGGTACCATTACTATGTATTGGACAATGGTGATTATTACTACTACCAAAATGGTAAGTGGGTATTGGTGAAAGATTCTGCTGATACAACACTAGCACAACCGGCAACACCTGCTGAACCAAAACCAGAACAACCAACAACTCCGGTTGAGCCAGCACAACCAAGTCAACCTGAAGTTCCTGCTCCAACACCAGCAGAACCAGAGACTCCAACACCAGCACCTAGTGATAAACCTGAAGAGCCGACAACACCAACTGAGCCACAACCAGCACAACCAGCACAACCAGCAACTCCAAGTGTTGACCTACCAGAAAATCCACCAATTAATGGTGCTGATAGTGAATTTGATCCATTCAAGCCATCAACAGAAACGCCAGTAGAACCAAAACCAGCAACACCAGCAACTCCAGCTATCCCAACAACGCCAGGTTTAGTAACGACTGATGAACCAAGTGAAAACCAAATCCCTGATTATGTTGAAAAACCAGCTGAAGGATTGGAACACTTGGCTTGGGCACCAAATGGACAAACTCCAAAATTGGTTTACCCACCAGGTAAACCAGGTGATGCAGTCCTCAAGAATGATAAAAACTACTACTTCGACGGTAGTGTACATTACTACTATGTACCATCTAACTCAGAGCGTACAGGTTACTCAGCATACTGGAAGTGGCTTGGAGGAAAATGGAAACTTCAAGGGATGACTGATCCAAACGATCCAGCTCGTGATCCAAAACTTCACGAAAACACTGCTGATGACGAGTACATGTACAGTGACAAGAACTCAAGTGTGAAACTTTACTCAACTAACTTGGTAACGACTGCTAAAGCAGGTCAAGCATTGCCATTCAAGAATGTTGAAGAGTTCAAAAACTATGTCATCGAAAAAATGAATCCTAAGTTCCTTGATAACTCTGGTTGGGATGCTAAAGTTGAGTGGGAAATCGAAGATCCAGAAATCTTTGAGAAGACGAAAGAAAACCCATACGCTAAGGACTATGTCTTGATTGCAAATCTCAAGAGTGGTGTCGAAGACAAGAAATACAGTGATGTAGAATTTGGTTATGTGAAGTTTGTTTACCGTGTTGAAGCAACAAACGATACAAATTATGACTATGTTTCAAAAGCGAAAGAAGCTTTCGCTAAAATCAATGAAGAGCGTAAAGCTCAAGGATTGAAAGAATTGACTTGGTCTGAAGACATTTATCAAAATCAAGCACTTCCAAAAGTAAATGAAATTTCACGTCAATACGATAGCACAGGCTTTGTAGGACGTCGTGATGAAGATGCTGCTGTTGTCGTTAAGAAATGGGCAAACAGTGGTTTGAGAGACTTGCTTCTCGATCCGAATGTCACTGAAGGAGCTGTAGCAGCAGTAGTTGATGGAAACGGTGTATACTACTGGGCATACAGTTACAAATAATTCAATCTTTTGAGATTGACTACTTTCTAAATAAGATAGAGGCTTTAAACAATTGATTAAAGCCTTTTTGTGACCCAATCAGGACAAACAAAAAGGAGCTCAAGGCTCCCTTTTTTAATGATTACAATGTTTTTTCACTTTCTCTCACGACCAGCAAATCGACTTTTGCATGGCGGAGAATGTACTCAGATGAAGAGCCAACCAAGAGGCGTTCAAAGGCATTGAGCCCTGTTGCACCAACGAGAATCAGATCAACATTTTCTGCGTCTGGAATAGTACGGGCAAGGAGGGTTTTTGGATTTCCCATTTCGATGACGATGTGAATATCGGTCACACCAGCATCTCTTGCGCGCTTTTCGTACTCCTTCATCAGACTTTCAGCATCGACTTGGAGTTCTTCGTAAACTTCAGCATCAAAGGTAGATACGCTTTGAAGAGCGCGTGTGTCAATAACATGGGCAATGGTGAGCTTGGATTCGTTGCGTAGAGCAGTGTAAACACCTTTGACGAAAGCCAAGTCCGCTTCTTTAGAACCATCAATTGCGACCATAACATTTTGGTAACGTTGTGCCATAATGAAACCTCCTGAAATTTTCTTACTGTTATTGTAACCCTTTTCACTAAAGAAGTAAAGTAAAAATCATATTTAAATAAATATTATTGGAGATTCAATTTGGTGGAGATATGTTAAAATAAAAGAAAACGAGCTAGTAGGAAAGACAGCGAGGGGATGAGAAAGTATGAAAGATTTTGTTCAAGCTTCTAAAAAAATAAGTTTTTTTTATCATGGAATTATCCTTGCGTCACTTGTAGGTGAAGTAGTGATGCTTTGGCAGCTGGAAAGAGTCGTGCCCGTTCTCTATCCAGGATTTGTTGGTTTTCTTCTCGTTCACTTAGTCTACCACATCATTTTATTTGTGATTGCAAAGAGAAGTGGTCGCTTGGACTATCTGGTCACGTGGGGGCTCTTTCTCATGTTTAATCTTTTGTATGATTCCTTTTTAGCGCTGATCTTTCTAGGTATGTCTTTTGGTATGTGAGAAAATACTTCTGTATTCTAGTTGTTTAGATGGTGAGAACTTAGTCGTTGTGAGTTTTTTTCTTTGCTTGCTCATTTCAGGAAACTTGTCGCAATCCCTTTCTAGTGGTATAATGTTACTATCTCGATGAATTGAGGAAACAAGATGAAAGAATATAACAAGTCTAGTAAGTTAGAGCATGTTGCTTATGATATCCGTGGCCCTGTTTTGGAAGAAGCTATGCGGATGCGAGCAAACGGAGAAAAGATTTTACGTCTGAATACAGGGAATCCAGCAGAATTTGGCTTTACAGCGCCAGATGAGGTCATTCATGACTTGATTATGAATGCGCGTGATAGTGAAGGATATTCTGACTCCAAAGGGATTTTCTCAGCCCGCAAGGCCATCATGCAGTATTGCCAACTGAAGAAATTCCCTAATGTAGACATTGATGATATCTACCTTGGAAATGGTGTCAGTGAGCTGATTGTTATGTCCATGCAAGGACTTTTGGATAATGGCGATGAGGTCTTGGTGCCTATGCCAGACTATCCTCTCTGGACAGCCGCTGTCAGCCTAGCTGGGGGAAATGCTGTTCACTATATCTGTGATGAAGCTGCAGAGTGGTACCCTGATATTGACGATATTAAGTCAAAAATTACTTCCAATACCAAGGCAATCGTCCTTATCAATCCGAACAACCCAACTGGAGCCCTTTATCCTAAGGAACTCTTGTTGGAGATTATTGAGATTGCCCGTCAAAACGATTTGATCATTTTTGCGGATGAAATTTATGATCGCATGGTGATGGATGGGCATGTGCATACGCCTGTGGCAAGCTTGGCACCAGATGTTTTCTGTGTCAGCATGAATGGTTTGTCAAAATCTCACCGTATCGCTGGTTTCCGTGTAGGATGGATGGTCTTGTCTGGTCCTAAGCACCATGTCAAGGGCTATATCGAAGGTCTCAATATGCTGTCCAATATGCGTCTTTGCTCTAACGTTTTGGCCCAGCAAGTCGTACAAACTTCACTAGGTGGGCACCAGTCAGTGGATGAATTGCTCCTTCCTGGTGGACGGATCTATGAGCAAAGAAACTTCATTTACAATGCTATTCAAGATATCCCAGGTTTGTCTGCGGTCAAGCCGAAGGCAGGTCTTTATATCTTCCCTAAAATTGACCGCAATATGTACCGCATCGATGATGATGAACAGTTCGTTCTTGATTTCTTGAAGCAGGAAAAGGTTCTCTTGGTTCATGGTCGTGGTTTTAACTGGAAGGAACCAGACCATTTCCGTATCGTTTACCTTCCTCGTGTGGACGAATTGGCGCAAATCCAAGAAAAGATGACACGTTTCTTGAGTCAGTATCGTAGATAAGGCTTTCATAGGGAAAAGCAGGAAACATTTACTTAGAGCTATTGACAAATAGGTAAGAATCAGATAGAATAGTAAAGTATGTTTAGTAACTGATCACTTTATAGCCGGCTAAACGAATACAAAATCTATGAGGAGGTATTCATCGTGAAACGTACTTATCAACCAAGTAAACTTCGTCGTGCGCGCAAACACGGATTCCGTAACCGTATGTCAACTAAAAACGGTCGTCGCGTATTGGCAGCTCGTCGTCGTAAAGGACGCAAAGTTTTGGCTGCTTAATCCAAACGAATTCAACAAAGAAGTCAGTAGGAACTCGAGTCTACTGGCTTTTCTTTTGATTTCAAAGAGTGCATTGTCCACGAAATCGGTCATTTCAGATGAAACTCATGGAGGGCTCATTTAAAGGTCACATACAAAAAAACTCAAAACCAGAAATAAGTTACTGATTTTGAGTTTTTGTTTATTCTTTTAAGTGATAAGAGTAGCTAGCGACAACGACGTCTTCGTGCCATCTGAGAGCGTATTTTAGTTTGAGGCTCATTTGATTGTGCAGGATATTTTGCCAAGGCTTGTTAGGGATAAACTGTGGGACAAGGACTGTAACAGTGTAGTTTTTTTGCTTAGCTTCTTGGGCGATTCGTTTGACATACTTAACGCTAGGGGTGATGATGTCGCGGTAGCTAGTATTGATATTCTTCAGAGTGATATTTGGGAAGTAATCGGCAAATTCCTGAAGAATTTCTTGGTCTTTTTCTGCCGTTTCTTTAGTAGAAATGTGCATGGCTAACACTTCGTCACCGATACTTTGAGCGTAGTTAATGGCTCCGACACTTACTCGAGTAACATTTCCTACTAGGACAAGAACCAGATTGCCATCGTAGGTACGTTTTTCAATTCCTTCGTAGAGTCGTAGCTGTTTTGCCACTTTTTGGTAATGGCTGTGAATGGACAAAAAGAGGAAAGTTAAAACTAGGATAATTGGAAAGAAAGGCCAGATATCACCCAGTCTGAAGAGGAGTAAAATGAGGACAATAGCATAACAAATGATGGCCCCAAGGATATTAGCAAAGGCAGGTTTTAAGAAGTTTGCTCCTTTTTCCTTTTTCCAATGACGAATCATCCCAGTCTGAGAAAGGGCAAAGGGAACGAAGACCCCGATAGTATAAAGAGGAATCAAGCGTTCAGTATTCCCATTAAAAATGAGAAGAAGGATCATAGCTCCAAAGGCCAGAGTTAAGATACCGTTGGAGTAGCCAAGGCGATCCCCTTTTTCCATAAAGAGATGGGGCATGTACTTGTTTTTAGCCATATTGTATGCCAGCATAGGGAAGGCTGAAAAGCCAGTATTTGCAGCTACAGCTAGAATTAAGGCTGTCGAGAACTGGAAGAGATAGTAGCTAGCATGACCAAAGAATGAATCACCAAGAATGCCCTTGGCCATTTGCGAGAGGATGGTTTCTCCATTTTGAGGAGTGATGCCCATCCAGTAGTTTAGGAAGGTAATGCCTGCAAAAAGGAATCCTAAAATGAGGGACATGATGGTCAAGGTCTGAGCAGCATTCTTTTCTTTCGGAGTTTTGAAAAATGGTACCGCATTTGAAATAGCCTCAACCCCTGTCAGAGAGGCAGAGCCACTGGTAAAGGCTCTTAATAGGAGAACGATGGAAAGGCTCGGAACGGTTTGCCCAATGGTTGAAGTCGCCTGATAGTTTAGGGAACCTGTAAATAGTTGAAAGAACCCATAAAGCAAGAGAAAGACGGTACTGAAGATAAAGAGGTAGACGGGAATCATCAGAGAGCTGGCAGATTCTTTCAATCCTCTTAAATTCAAGAGCATGAGCAGGCAGACTAGGAAAATAGAGATATGAAGATTATAGGGATGGAGGGCAGGGATGGCTGCTGTAATAGCATCAGCTCCAGACGCAACGGATACGGCTACTGTCAGCATATAGTCAACAAGGAGACTGCCTCCTGCAATCAAGCCCAGTTCAGGGGAAAGATTTTCCCGAGTGACCATATAAGCTCCTCCACCTTGAGGATAGGCATGAATGATCTGACGATAAGAAATGGTCAAACTAGCGAGCAGTAAGAGGACAAAAATACCAATAGGGAGGCTCCACCAAATAGCGAGAGGAGACAGACTGACTAATACGAGAATGACTTGTTCGGGCCCATAGGCAATAGAAGACAGGGCATCACTGGATAACATTGCAAGTGCCTGCATTTTTCCCAACAATCCCCCTTCGCCGTCTGTGAGAGACTTGAGTGGTCGACCGATAAAGGTATATTTTAATTTTCTAAACATTTTCTTTTCCTTTGCTGAAAATTTCAATAAGTGTTATTATACTGCTTTGAAAAAGAGCAGTCAAGGGAGAATGATTGGTATTAGAATATTTTTACAAGCCGAGGGATGCTATTTTTGGTATAATAATGGAAGAAAATGAGGTTAGAAGAGATGATTTTTGATACGCACACACATTTAAATGTGGAAGAATTTACAGGCCGTGAGGCAGAAGAAATCGCCTTGGCTGCTGAGATGGGTGTGACGCGGATGAATATTGTTGGTTTTGACAAGCCAACCATTGAACGGGCCCTAGAGTTGGCAGATGGGTATGAGCAACTCTACGCAACTATTGGCTGGCATCCGACTGAAGCAGGGACATACACAGATGAGGTCGAAGCTTACTTGCTGGAAAAACTAAAACATCCAAAAGTTGTTGCCTTGGGGGAGATTGGTCTGGACTATCACTGGATGACAGCATCTAAGGAAGTACAGGAGCAGGTTTTTCGCCGTCAGATTCAGCTGTCCAAGGACTTGGATTTACCTTTTGTGGTCCATACCCGCGATGCGCTGGAAGATACTTATAAGATTATCAAGAGTGAGGGCGTCGGCCCTCGTGGTGGCATCATGCATTCATTTTCAGGTTCTCTGGAGTGGGCTGAGAAGTTTGTCGAGCTTGGTATGACGATTTCCTTCTCAGGAGTGGTGACTTTCAAGAAGGCGACAGATGTTCAGGAAGCAGCTAAAGAGTTACCTTTGGATAAGATTTTGGTAGAGACAGATGCCCCTTACTTGGCACCAGTTCCTAAACGTGGCCGTGAAAACAAAACAGCCTATACTCGCTATGTGATAGACTTTATTGCGGATTTGCGTGGGATGACGACTGAGGAGTTAGCCGCAGTAACAACTGCAAATGCAGAGCGTATTTTTGGATTGGAAAAACAATCATGAAAGAAAAAATTTCCCAAGTCATCGTAGTCGAAGGACGGGATGATACGGCCAATCTCAAACGTTACTTTGATGTAGAGACCTATGAAACACGAGGTTCTGCAATAAATGACCAGGATATAGAGCGGATTCAGCGCCTGCATGAACTGCATGGAGTCATTGTCTTTACAGATCCAGATTTTAATGGGGAGCGGATTCGTCGCATGATTATGACGGCCATTCCAACAGTACAGCATGCCTTTCTCAAGCGAGATGAGGCTGTTCCCGAATCTAAGTCCAAGGGACGTTCTCTGGGAATCGAACACGCCAGCTATGAAGATCTAAAAACAGCGCTGACTCAGGTGACAGAGCAATTTGAAAACGAGAACGAGTTTGACATCAGTCGTGGTGACTTGATTCGCCTAGGTTTCTTGGCGGGAGCAGACAGTCGTAGGCGCCGAGAGTATCTAGGCGAACAGCTCCGCATCGGCTATTCCAATGGAAAACAGCTGCTCAAGCGGTTGGAGTTGTTTGGAGTGACCTTGGCAGAAGTGGAAGAGGTGATAGCTAAGTATTCAGTCCAAGGGAGTCAGAAATGAAAAGAGTGATTATTACAGGTGGCAATAGTGGCATTGGTTATCAGGTTGCTAAACAGTTGGCTGAAAAAGGCTGGTCGGTAACTCTCTTTTGTAGACGGGAAGAAGCTGCGGAGCAAGCTTGTGAGGAAATTCGTCGACAGACAGGAAATCCACATGTAGATTATATCTTGGTTGATCTATCTGATATGAAGAGTGTCAGGGAAGCAGCGGAACAGTATATTCAAAAAGAAGACTTTCTAGACGTTCTAATTAACAATGCAGCTGACTTTGATTTGTCAGTTAAAAAGCCCATCCTGACTAAGGATGGTTTAGAAAAGCAATTTGCGACCAATGTTGCCGCCCCTTTCTTGCTTTCTATCTTGTTGAAAGGTTTGTTAGAAAAGTCTGAGAGTGGTCGGATTATTAATATTTCTTCTCAAGGGCTGATACTCTATCCTTTCATGAAACTTGATTTTGAAAATTTATCTGGTCAAAAACATTACAGTCCTGCTAAGACCTATTATCAAAATAAACTGGCCTTGTTGATGTTGTCACTTTATATGCGAGAACATTGGGAAGGTATCAAGGTTCAGGCAATCCGTGTGACCAATGTCAAAGTAGATATGCGTCGCTACAATCACCTCAGCGCTTTTATGAAAAATCTGTATAAAATTAAGTCAAAACTTTCGATTAGTCCTGAAGAAATGGCCAAAGTTTATACAGCTTTATCTACAGAAGATCGCTATGAAGGATTTTTGTATGACGAGAAATGCAAGGAAGTAAAAGCAAATGCACCTGCTTACGAAGAAGAGGAGCAAGAAAAACTCTATTCTTTGCTTGAGCACCTGACTTTCTCAAGAGACAATCCATAAAGGATGAGAAAAATAAATTTCATGGACTGCTTCAATAGTGGAAAGAAATTCAGATATTTAACTCTGTTTGGAGTGACCTTGGCCGAAGTGGAAGAAGTGATGGAAAGTTATGATAATAGCTAAGCACTCCCAAAATACCAGGGGAATGTGTTACAATAGAGGTAGTAACTATAGAAAAGAGAATAGATGAGAATTGCAGATTATAGCGTGACCAAGGCAGTGCTGGAGCGTCACGGTTTTACATTTAAAAAGTCCTTCGGGCAAAATTTCCTGACGGATACCAATATTCTTCAAAAGATCGTGGATACGGCTGAAATTGATAACCAGGTTAATGTCATTGAAATTGGGCCAGGAATTGGTGCTTTGACGGAGTTTTTGGCTGAGCGTGCGGCAGAGATTATGGCCTTTGAGATTGACCACCGTTTGGTACCGATTTTGGCAGATACTTTACGTGATTTTGACAATGTTACCGTAGTCAACGAGGACATTCTCAAAGTTGACTTGGCCCAGCATATCCAGAATTTCAAAAATCCTGACCTGCCCATTAAGGTGGTAGCCAACTTGCCTTACTACATTACGACGCCTATTCTCATGCACTTGATTGAAAGTGGCATTCCTTTTAGCGAGTTTGTGGTTATGATGCAAAAAGAAGTGGCAGATCGCATCTCAGCCCAACCCAACACCAAGGCTTACGGTAGTTTGTCGATTGCTGTCCAGTATTATATGACAGCTAAGGTTGCCTTCATCGTGCCTCGTACGGTCTTTGTGCCAGCCCCAAACGTGGACTCAGCCATTTTAAAAATGGTGCGCCGTCCAGAGCCTGCTGTAGCAGTGGAAGATGAGAACTTCTTCTTTAAGGTTTCCAAGGCTAGTTTCACTCATCGCCGCAAGACCTTGTGGAATAACCTGACAGGCTACTTTGGCAAGACTGATGAAGTCAAGGAAAAGTTGACCAAGGCTTTGGATCAGGCAGGCTTGTCTCCATCTGTGCGTGGGGAAGCACTTAGCTTGGAAGAATTTGCTAGCCTTTCAGATGCGCTTAAAGGACAAGGACTCTAAGATGCAGGGACAAATCATTAAAGCCTTGGCAGGCTTCTATTATGTGGAGAGTGAGGACCAAGTCTATCAGACACGTGCGCGCGGGAATTTTCGTAAAAAAGGCCACACGCCCTATGTTGGGGATTGGGTAGATTTTTCTGCAGAGGAAAATTCCGAAGGTTATATCCTCAAGATTCATGAACGGGAAAACAGTCTCGTCCGTCCGCCTATTGTCAATATTGACCAAGCTGTGGTGATCATGTCCGTCAAGGAACCTGATTTTAACAGCAATTTGCTGGATCGGTTCTTGGTTCTTCTGGAACACAAGGGCATTCATCCCATCGTCTATATTTCCAAAATGGATTTGCTGGAAGATAGCGAAGAATTAAGTTTTTATCAACAAACCTATCGTGCCATTGGTTATGACTTTGTGACCAGTAAGGAGGAACTCCTGCCTTTGTTGACAGGAAAAGTGACGGTCTTTATGGGGCAGACAGGTGTTGGAAAATCAACACTCCTTAATAAAATCGCACCAGACCTCAATCTTGAAACAGGAGAAATCTCAGACAGTCTGGGTCGCGGTCGCCATACTACTCGAGCTGTTAGTTTTTACAATCTCAATGGGGGTAAAATCGCGGACACACCAGGCTTTTCATCACTGGATTATGAAGTGTCAACGGCTGAAGACCTCAATCAGGCCTTTCCAGAGATTGCCAGTGTCAGTCGAGACTGTAAATTCCGTACTTGTACCCATACCCATGAACCGTCCTGTGCGGTTAAGCCGGCTGTCGAAGAGGGTATCATTGCATCCTTCCGTTTTGACAACTACCTGCAATTTCTCAGTGAAATTGAAAATCGCAGAGAAACCTATAAAAAAGTCAGTAAAAAAATTCCAAAATAAGGAGAAACCTATGTCTCAATACAAGATTGCTCCGTCAATTCTGGCAGCAGATTATGCCAACTTTGAATGTGAAATCAAACGCCTAGAAGCAACTGGTGCAGAATATGCCCATATCGATATTATGGATGGTCACTTTGTACCACAAATCAGTTTTGGTGCCGGTGTGGTTGAAGCTCTTCGCCCCCATAGCAAGATGGTCTTTGACTGCCACTTGATGGTCGCTAATCCAGAGCATCATTTAGAGGACTTTGCGCGTGCAGGTGCAGATATCATCAGTATCCATGTGGAAGCAACGCCTCATATCCATGGGGCTCTTCAAAAAATTCGTTCTCTTGGTGTCAAACCTTCTGTTGTCATTAACCCTGGTACGCCTGTGGAGGCAATCAAGCACGTTCTTCACCTAGTTGACCAAGTCTTGGTCATGACGGTTAACCCTGGATTTGGAGGACAAGCCTTTCTGCCTGAAACCATGGACAAGGTTCGTGAGTTGGTTGCCCTTCGTGAAAAAAAAGGACTGAACTTTGAAATTGAAGTCGATGGCGGTATTGATGACCAGACCATTGCTCAGGCCAAAGAAGCTGGAGCAACCGTTTTTGTAGCAGGATCCTATGTCTTTAAGGGAGATGTCAATGAACGAGTGCAAACTCTCAGAAAACAACTGGACTAGGGTTGCTGTTTTTGCCGGCGGAGATCGCGGTCATTATCGGACGAATTTTGATTGCTTTGTCGGTGTGGATCGTGGCTCACTCTGGGTCTTGGAAGAAGACCTGCCTCTCGCTCTAGCAGTTGGGGATTTTGATTCGGTGACTGCAGAAGAGCGTCAGTTGATTCAAAAACGTACCCAACATTTTGTTCAAGCTCAGCCAGAAAAAGATGATACGGATCTGGAATTGGCTCTCTTGACCATCTTTGAGCAAAATTCTCAGGCTCAGATCACTATTTTCGGTGCTCTTGGTGGTCGGATTGATCATATGCTGGCCAATGTTTTTCTTCCGAGTAATCCCAAGTTAGCACCCTATATGCGCCAGATAGCGATTGAGGATGGGCAAAATGTGATTAGCTATTGTCCAGAAGGGACCAGTCAACTTCAACCTCGTTCGGATTATGACTATCTAGCCTTTATGCCAGTTCGGGATAGTCAGTTGACCATTATCGGTGCCAAGTATGAGTTGACAGAGGAAAATTTTTTCTTTAAAAAAGTGTATGCTTCTAACGAATATATAGATAGGGAAGTTTCGGTGACTTGCCCAGATGGCTATGTCGTCGTGCTGCATAGCAAGGACAGGAGGTAGGATGGAGACTGTATTACTACTATTATTAATTGCCAACCTAGCTGGACTCTTTCTCATTTGGCAAAGGCAAGATAAGCAAGACAAGTACCTAGCCAAGAGCTTGGAGGATCAGGCAGACAATCTTTCAGATCAACTGGATTACCGCTTTGAACAAGCCAGACAAGCCAGCCAGCTGGATCAAAAAGACTTGGAAGTGGCTGTCAGCGACCGTTTGCAAGAAGTGCGAATGGAGTTGCACCAAGGGCTGACTCAAGTTAGACAGGAGATGAACGAGAATCTCCTTCAAACCAGAGATCAGACCGACCAACGCCTTCAAGCCCTGCAGGAGTCCAATGAGCAACGTTTGGAACAAATGCGTCAAACTGTCGAGGAAAAGTTAGAAAAGACCTTGCAGACACGCTTGCAGGCTTCCTTCGAGACAGTTTCCAAACAACTGGAGTCTGTCAATCGTGGCCTGGGAGAAATGCAGACAGTTGCCCGCGATGTTGGCGCACTCAACAAAGTTCTCTCTGGGACCAAGACGCGAGGGATTCTAGGAGAATTGCAACTGGGGCAAATCATCGAAGACATCATGACACCAGCCCAGTACGAACGAGAATTTGCAACGGTTGAGAACTCTAGCGAGCGAGTGGAGTATGCCATCAAGTTACCTGGACAGGGGGACCAGGAATATGTCTATTTACCGATTGACTCCAAGTTTCCACTGGCGGATTATTACCGCTTAGAAGAAGCTTATGAAGCAGGCGATAAGGACGAAATCGAACGTTGTCGTAAGTCACTTTTAGCTAGCGTCAAGCGCTTTGCCAAGGATATCAAGAGCAAGTATCTGGCGCCGCCTCGAACGACCAATTTTGGAGTCTTGTTTGTTCCAACAGAAGGACTTTACTCAGAAATCGTCCGCAATCCTGTCTTCTTTGATGATTTGAGACGGGAGGAGCAGATTATTGTTGCTGGTCCAAGTACCCTATCAGCCCTGCTTAACTCTCTATCAGTTGGCTTCAAAACTCTCAATATCCAAAAGAGTGCAGATCATATCAGCAAGACTCTTGCTAGCGTTAAGACTGAGTTTGGCAAGTTCGGGGGGATTTTGGTTAAGGCACAAAAACATCTTCAACATGCCTCTGGCAATATTGATGAATTATTAAACCGTCGTACCACAGCTATCGAGCGGACGCTCCGTCACATTGAGTTATCAGAAGGTGAGCCTGCGCTTGATCTACTCCATTTCCAAGAAGATGAGGAAGAATATGAAGATTAGTCACATGAAAAAAGATGAGCTGTTTGAAGGTTTTTACCTGATTAAGTCAGCTGACCTAAGACAGACGCGTGCTGGGAAAAACTACCTAGCCTTTACCTTCCAAGACGATAGCGGCGAGATTGAGGGGAAACTATGGGATGCCCAACCTCATAACGTTGAGGCCTTTACCGCTGGGAAGGTGGTCCACATGCAGGGACGTCGAGAAGTGTACAATAATACTCCTCAAGTCAATCAAATTACTCTCCGCTTGCCTCAGCCTGGGGAACCCAATGATCCAGCTGACTTCAAGGTCAAGTCACCAGTTGATGTCAAGGAAATCCGTGACTACATGTCGCAAATGATTTTCAAGATTGAAAATCCTGTCTGGCAGCGTATCGTTCGTAGTCTCTACACCAAGTATGATAAGGAATTCTACTCCTATCCGGCTGCCAAGACCAACCACCACGCCTTTGAAACGGGTTTGGCCTATCATACAGCAACCATGGTGCGCTTGGCAGATGCTATTAGTGAGATTTATCCTCAGCTCAACAAGAGCCTACTCTATGCGGGGATTATGCTGCACGACTTGGCTAAGGTTATTGAGTTGACGGGACCAGATCAGACGGAGTATACAGTACGAGGCAATCTCCTTGGCCATATCGCCCTGATCGATAGTGAGATTACCAAGACCGTCATGGAACTGGGCATCGATGATACTAGAGAAGAAGTGGTGCTACTGCGCCATGTTATCCTCAGTCATCATGGCTTACTGGAGTATGGAAGTCCAGTCCGTCCACGTATCATGGAGGCGGAGATTATCCATATGATTGACAATCTAGATGCCAGCATGATGATGATGTCAACAGCTCTAGCTTTGGTGGATAAAGGAGAGATGACCAATAAAATCTTCGCTATGGACAATCGTTCCTTCTATAAACCAGATTTAGATTAATAATTTAAGAAAAACGAGCATTTTTTACGCAATAATGTTCGTTTTTTTATGTGAATGTGGTATAATGGATAAAATATCAAAATTAAATGGAATGGTAAATAAAAATGAAATTAAGAAGAAGTGATCGGATGGTTGTCATTTCCAACTATTTGATTAATAATCCATACAAACTAACAAGTCTCAATACCTTTGCAGAAAAGTACGAATCTGCTAAATCATCGATTTCAGAGGACATCGTGATTATCAAGCGTGCCTTTGAGGAAATCGAAATCGGCCATATTCAGACTGTGACTGGAGCAGGTGGTGGCGTTATCTTTACACCATCAATTTCGAGTCATGAAGCCAAAGAAATGATCGCAGACTTGCGTGACAAACTTTCAGAAAGCGACCGTATCTTGCCAGGTGGCTACATTTACCTGTCTGATTTGCTTAGTACGCCTGCCATTTTGAAAAATATTGGGCGTATCATTGCCAAGAGCTTTATGGACCAAAAAATCGATGCCGTTATGACAGTAGCAACAAAAGGTGTGCCACTCGCAAATGCAGTTGCCAATGTCCTCAATGTTCCATTTGTCATTGTGCGCCGTGATTTGAAAATTACCGAAGGTTCAACGGTCAGCGTCAACTATGTTTCAGGTTCCAGCGGTGACCGCATTGAGAAAATGTTCCTTTCAAAACGCAGCCTCAAGGCAGGCAGTCGTGTCTTGATTGTGGATGACTTTTTGAAAGGCGGCGGAACGGTCAACGGGATGATTAGTCTCTTGCGTGAGTTTGATTCAGAGTTGGCTGGTGTTGCAGTCTTTGCAGACAATGCCCAAGAAGAACGTGAAAAGCAGTTCGATTACAAGTCACTCTTGAAAGTAACCAATATTGATGTTAAGAACCAATCCATCGATGTTGAGATTGGAAATATCTTTGACGAAGACAAATAAGAGATAGAACTAAAGGTTGGAACGATTGTCCCAGCCTTTCTTTGCAAACAGAATAGAAGGATGCTTATGAAAACACCATTTATCAGCCGTGAAGATTTAGAAACAATTGTTGCAGAGTTCCCGACTCCCTTTCACTTGTATGATGAGAAGGGGATTCGTGAAAAAGCAAGAGCAGTCAACCAGGCCTTTTCTTGGAATAAGGGATTCAAAGAATATTTTGCAGTCAAGGCCACTCCAACTCCAGCCATCTTGAAAATCCTCCAAGAAGAAGGTTGTGGTGTGGACTGTTCTAGTTATGTAGAGCTTTTGATGAGCCATAAACTGGATTTCCCCGGTTCTGAAATCATGTTCTCTTCTAACAACACGCCTGACAAGGAATATGCCTATGCGCGTGAATTAGGTGCGACCATTAACTTGGATGCCTTTGAAGATATTGAACATCTAGAGCGAGCGGCAGGCATTCCAGAAATTATCTCTTGTCGTTACAATCCTGGAGGAGTTTTTGAGCTAGGGACAGACATCATGGACAATCCTGGAGAAGCCAAGTTTGGCATGACCAAGGATCAGCTTTTTGAAGCCTTTGCGGTTTTGAAGGAAAAAGGAGCCAAGACATTTGGGATTCACTCTTTCCTAGCATCCAATACCGTCACCCATCTCTACTACCCAGAGTTGGCGCGTCAGCTTTTTGAATTAGCCGTTGAAATTAAGGAAAAGTTGGGTATTTCGCTAGACTTTATCAATCTTTCCGGCGGAATCGGAGTCAATTATCGCCCAGACCAGGAGCCAAATGACATCGCTGTGATTGGTGAGGGAGTTCGTAAGGTTTATGAGGAAGTCCTCACACCTGCAGGACTTGGTCAGGTCAAGATTTTTACTGAATTAGGCCGCTTTATGTTGGCGCCTCACGGAGCTTTGGTCACAAGAGTCACTCATAAGAAAAAAACCTACCGTACCTATCTGGGCGTGGATGCCTCAGCAGTCAACCTCATGCGCCCCGCCATGTATGGAGCCTACCACCATATCACCAATCTGACCCATCCAGATGGACCAGTTGAGGTGGTAGATGTGGTTGGTTCACTCTGTGAAAACAATGATAAATTTGCAGTGAACCGCGAACTACCTCATACAGAAATCGGTGATTTGCTAGTGATTCATGATACAGGTGCACATGGATTCTCCATGGGTTACCAGTACAATGCCAAACTACGCTCGGCAGAAATCCTCTATACCGAAGAAGGAAAAGCCCGCCAAATCCGCCGTGCAGAGCGCCCTGAGGACTATTTTGCAACCTTGTATGGTTTTGATTTTGAATCGGATCATTAAAAGAAATTGAAAATGAAAGTGAAAAACAGATTGCTTTCTAAAAAATAGACAAAAAAACCTTGTTTTTCACCTTACTCGTGATATAATAAAACTATAAAACGGTTTCAAGGAAGGTGACGATATGTCTGAAGAAACAATTGACTATGGACAAGTGACAGGAATGGTGCATTCGACAGAGAGTTTTGGGGCGGTAGATGGCCCTGGGATTCGGTTTATTGTCTTTTTGCAGGGCTGTCACATGCGTTGCCAGTACTGCCATAACCCAGACACATGGGCTATGGAGACCAATAAATCACGCGAACGGACAGTAGACGATGTCTTGACAGAAGCCCTTCGCTACCGTGGTTTCTGGGGAGACAAGGGAGGAATCACTGTCAGTGGTGGAGAAGCCCTCTTACAGATTGATTTCCTAATTGCCCTCTTTACCAAGGCCAAGGAAAAAGGAATCCACTGTACCTTGGATACCTGTGCCCTTCCGTTCCGTAATAAACCACGTTATCTCGAAAAGTTTAATAAACTCATGGCGGTAACAGACTTGGTTCTTCTGGATATCAAGGAAATCAACGAAGAACAGCACAAGATTGTCACAAGCCAAACCAATAAAAACATCTTGGCCTGTGCCCAGTACCTATCAGATATCGGGAAGCCTGTTTGGATTCGCCACGTGCTGGTTCCAGGATTGACAGATAGAGATGAGGATTTGATCGAACTTGGTAAGTTTGTCAAGACCCTCAAAAATGTTGACAAGTTTGAAATCCTACCTTATCATACGATGGGAGAATTCAAGTGGCGTGAACTAGGGATTCCTTATTCGCTTGAAGGGGTCAAACCTCCAACAGCAGACCGTGTCAAGAATGCCAAGGAATTAATGGATACAGAAAGTTACCAAGATTACATGAAACGTGTTCATGGATAAAAAAGAAGCCTGATGGAGACATCGGGCTTTTGTGATGCAAAAAGACTTAGCCTCTCAGCTAAGCCTTTTTCTTATTTTCTAGAATGTTGTTTACCAGCATTGCGTTTTTTATGTTTCTTATTAGTCATGATCGCAGTTGCTTGGTTTGGAGTGACATCTTTGCGTCCGCCTCCAGTTGAAAATGAACTTGCTTTTGGTGGGTTTTTTGCAAATTCTTCACGAACTTTTTTGCGGAGTTTTGGACGAACAACATAGTTAACGATGAACTGTTGGAGAATCATCATGAAACCACCGACAACCCAGTAAAGCGTCACACTTGCTGGTGCGAAGAAGGAGAAGACGACAATCATGAGTGGACTCACGTAAATCATTTTCTTGAGCTGTGCTCTTTGCATCTCGTCTTCTACTCCATGAAGTGAAAGAAGTGATTGGAGATAGTAGAGGATACCAGCGAAAGCGACAAGGAGCAGACTTGGTGAACCAAGATCGATACCCAAGAAGGTAGAGCTAGCTACCCCGTCAGTGTATTGGGCTGCAAAGTAGATAGCAGAGAAGAAAGGCATTTGAATGAGGATAGGGAAACATCCTACACCACCGAACATGCTAATGCCATGTTCTTTCTGAGCTGCAAAGAGAGCTTGTTGAGCCTCAAGTTTTTCTTCTTGAGTGGTTGCTTCTTTGAGACGTGTTTGATGTGGTTCAAGCACGTGTTTGAGGGCATTCATCTTTTCAGAGTGAAGCGTTGCCTTCCATGATTGGTAGATACCAAGTGGCAAGATAATCAAGCGCACGATGATGGTTACGATGATGATAGCCACACCAAAGCCTAGACCTTTATCAGTAGCGAAGTACTTGATAGCTTCAGCCATAGGTGCTCCGATGGTATTCCAAATCAATCCTGTAGGTTGTCCTGTGGCTTTGTCTACTTGGACACAGCCTGTCAAGACGAGTAGCATAGCCACTCCCATAGCAGAGAGGGCAAAACGTTTAATAGATTTCAATGTTTTCATTCCTTCTTTAAAAATTATACCTTTCTATTCTACTGTTTTTTTGTAAAATATACAATAGTTCTAGAGACCTAATTTGCGACTTTGAAGTCCGAATAGGATGAAAAGTTGCTCATTTGTACATCTAGATAGGTAACTTTTGAAAAAGGTGTCGGACCTTTTCGGATTTCTTGGATAAATTTTGCCATAGTGGCAGAGGAGTCTGCCTGAGCAAGAATTTCCACTGTGCCATCGTCGTTATTCCAGACACGACCAGTGATGCCACCGATTTCAAGAGCTAAAGTAACAACACCCCAACGAAAACCAACACCCTGCACCCTGCCTTGGGCAATCATTCTAACCTTTTGCATACCAAACCCCTTTGATTGTGTTATAATATTTCTATGACTATTATAACCTCAAAAGCCAATTCTGTGGTAAAAAATGCCAAGAAATTACATCAAAAAAAATATCGAAAGTCTGCTTATTTGATTGAAGGCTGGCACTTATTCGAAGAAGCTGTTCAAGCAGGAGTGACGATTGAAAAGGTCTTTGCCCTAGAAAGTTACCGAGATCAGCTAGTTGCTTTTCCTCAAACTATTTGGGTTTCAGAGGAGATTTTGCTAGATTTGGCAGATACGCAAACTCCTCAAGGCATTGTTGCAGTGATTCAAAAAGAAGAAGTGGGACTGCCTGATCTCCATCAGGGCAAGTATCTATTTTTAGAGGATGTTCAAGATCCTGGTAATGTGGGCACCATGATTCGGACGGCGGATGCGGCAGGTTTTACAGGGGTTATTGTTTCAGACAAGTCAGCAGATATATACAGTCTCAAGACCCTGCGTTCCATGCAAGGAAGTCATTTTCATTTGCCTATCTATCGTATGCCTCTTGTCAGCTTTGTAGAAGAGGCAAAGAAGAGCAATTTGCCCATTCTGGCAACGACCTTATCGAGAGAGTCAAAGGATTATCGTGAGCTTTCTTCACTAGAGAACTTTGTTTTAGTCATGGGAAATGAAGGGCAGGGGATTAGTTCTGTCATGGCTGAGAGTGCTGATCAGCTGGTTCATATTGGCATGAAAGGCCGAGCAGAAAGTCTCAACGTAGCAGTTGCAGCAGGAATTTTGATGTTTTATTTTAGCTAATTTATAAAATCTTTGTTATAATCAAGACATATTTATAGAAAAAGGAGAATCAGAATGAATCAAACGATTATTCAAGAACGTTCAGGTCTTAATCAATTTTACGCTAAGGTTTATGCTTTTGTGGGACTTGGGATTGGTCTATCGGCTCTCGTGTCAGCTTTGATGTTGACAGTCTTCCAAGCTCAATTGACTTACTTTTTAATGCATGGCCGTCTCTGGTTGATGATTGCAACTTTTGCAGAACTTGGTTTAGTCTTTGTTGCAAGTAGCATGGCTACAAAAAATAGCCCAGCAGCTCTCCCAGTATTTTTAGTTTATTCTGTTTTAAATGGCTTTACGCTCAGCTTTGTCGTAGCCCTCTATACACCTGGGACCGTCTTATCAGCCTTTGTATCCAGTGCCCTTCTCTTCTTTGTCATGGCGGCAATCGGAATTTTCACCAAGAAAGATTTGAGTGGAATGGGACGAGCTCTGATGGCTGCGCTTGTCGGGTTAATTATTGCCATGGTCGTTAACCTCTTTCTAGCCAATAGTTTCTTTGACTACATGATTAGTATTGCCATGGTCTTGGTTTTCTCAGGTTTGATTGCTTGGGACAACCAAAAGATTCGCTATGTTTATGAGCAGTCACGAGGGCAAGTAGCGACAGGATGGGTCATCTCAATGGCGCTCAGCATCTATCTAGACTTTATCAACCTCTTCCTTAGCATCTTACGAATCTTTGGTCGAAATGATTAATGAATGACAGAGTCAGTGTTCAAAAGAGCACTGACTTTTTCTTATTTACTCTTTTCTTTTCTTGGAAATAGGTGTATAATGCTTTTAACTAATTTTTGAGGAGCTGTTTATGAAGAAAAGTTTTATTCATCAACAAGAAGAAATTTCCTTTGTGAAGAACACTTTTACCCAGTATTTGAAAGATAAGTTAGAAGTTGTTGAAGTTCAAGGTCCTATCTTGAGCAAGGTCGGGGATGGGATGCAGGACAACCTATCAGGTGTCGAAAATCCAGTATCTGTCAAGGTTTTGCAGATTCCAGATGAAACCTATGAAGTCGTTCACTCACTTGCCAAATGGAAACGCCACACCTTGGCTCGTTTTGGTTTCGGTGAAGGTGAAGGTCTGTTTGTTCATATGAAGGCCCTTCGTCCAGACGAAGATTCGCTCGACGCGACCCACTCAGTTTATGTGGACCAGTGGGACTGGGAGAAGGTTATCCCAAACGGTCAACGCAATATCGCCTATCTCAAGGAAACTGTTGAGAAGATTTACAAGGCTATCCGTCTGACAGAGCTAGCCGTAGAAGCCCGCTACGATATCGAATCCATCTTGCCAAAACAAATCACCTTCATTCACACAGAAGAGTTGGTGGAACGCTATCCAGATCTAACACCGAAAGAGCGTGAAAATGCGATCTGTAAAGAGTTTGGTGCAGTCTTCTTGATTGGTATCGGTGGCGAGTTGCCTGATGGCAAACCTCATGACGGCCGCGCACCTGACTACGATGACTGGACAACAGAGTCTGAAAATGGCTACAAGGGGTTGAATGGCGATATTCTCGTTTGGAACGAATCTCTTGGTTGTGCCTTTGAACTTTCATCAATGGGGATTCGGGTAGATGAGGATACCCTTCGTCGCCAAGTGGCTCTTACAGGGGACGAAGATCGTCTTGAGCTGGAATGGCATAAAGCCTTGCTTAACGGCCTTTTCCCACTGACAATTGGTGGGGGTATCGGACAGTCTCGGATGGCCATGTTCCTTCTTCGTAAGAAACACATCGGAGAGGTTCAGACCAGTGTCTGGCCTCAAGAAGTCCGCGATACGTACGAAAATATTTTGTAGAGAATCGAACCGCAAGGTTCGGTTTTCTTTCTCTTTTTGCCTATAATTTGGTATAATAAACGGTATGAAAATCGTATCAGGAATCTACGGAGGGCGTCCCCTCAAGACGCTAGAAGGCAAGACGACGAGGCCGACATCAGATAAGGTGCGTGGAGCTATCTTTAACATGATAGGTCCCTATTTTGAGGGCGGTCGTGTCTTGGATCTCTATGCTGGCAGTGGTGGTTTATCCATTGAGGCAGTCTCGCGTGGGATGTCCCATGCTGTCTTAGTGGAACGGGATCGAAAGGCGCAAGCTATCATCGCTGAAAACATCCAAATGACCAAGGAAGCTTCCAAATTTCAACTCTTAAAGATGGAGGCTGAACGGGCCTTGGAGCAAGTGAAAGGTCCCTTTGACCTGGTCTTTTTAGACCCTCCCTATGCCAAGGAACAAATCGTTGCAGATATCGAAAAAATGGCAGAAAGAAACCTTTTCTCCGAAGAGATCATGGTTGTCTGTGAAACCGATAAGTCTGTAGAACTACCAGAAGAAATCGCCTGCTTAGGTATCTGGAAGGAAAAAATATATGGGATTAGTAAGGTGACGGTCTATGTCAGATAAAATTGGATTATTTACAGGTTCATTTGATCCGATGACAAATGGACATCTGGATATCATTGAACGTGCCAGCAAACTTTTTGATAAGCTCTATGTCGGGGTGTTCTACAATCCCCACAAACAAGGTTTTCTCCCTGTTGAAAATCGCAAACGAGCAGTCGAAAAAGCGGTGGCGCATTTAGATAATGTAGAGGTGCTGGCTTCTCATGACCAACTAGTCGTAGATGTTGCAAGAAGACTGGGTGCTAAGACCCTTGTCCGTGGCTTGCGAAATACCACCGACTTGCAATACGAGTCTAGTTTTGATTACTACAATCATCAACTGGCTCCAGAAATCGAAACCATTTACCTATATAGTCGCCCAGAGCATCTTTATATTAGCTCTTCAGCCATGAGAGAACTTCTGAAGTTTGGTCAGGAGATTCAGCAATATGTCCCAAACAGTGTTGTGGAGGAATTAGAACATGAAGAAAAAAACTAGATGGCCCTTATATGTCATCCTAGCACTAGTATTGACTTTTTTAGCCTTTGTAGTACCTTTACCATACTACATAGAAGTTCCAGGTGGAGCGGAAGATATTCGTCGCGTTTTGAAAGTCAATGAAACAGAAGACACAGAACCAGGAGCTTACCAGTTTGTAACAGTCGGCATTCGACACGCCACCCTGTCGCATCTTGTCTATGCTTGGTTAACGCCTTTCACAGATATTAGAAGTGCCAAGGAGACTACGGGTGGCTCTACTGATGCAGAGTTTATGCGAATCAATCAGTTCTATATGCAAACTTCTCAAAATATGGCCAAGTATCAAGGACTGAAGACGGCTGGAAAGGATATCGAACTCAAGTACCTGGGAGTTTACGTCTTGACCGTGACGGATAATTCGACTTTTAAAGGCATTCTGAACATTGCAGACACCGTGACGGCTGTTAATGACAAAACATTTGATAGTTCAAAAGACTTGGTCGACTATGTCAACTCTCAACAATTAGGGGACACGGTCAAGGTAACCTATGAAGAAGACGGAAAAGTCAAGTCTGCAGAAGGTAAAATTATCACTCTCGAAAACGGAAAAAACGGGATTGGGATTGGCTTGATTGACCGTACGGAAGTGACCAGTGATGTTCCCATTCGCTTTTCAACAGCTGGTATCGGTGGGCCAAGCGCCGGTCTCATGTTTAGTCTAGCTATTTACACTCAGATAGCAGATCCAGAACTTCGTAATGGTCGCGTCGTTGCGGGAACGGGAACCATTGATCGCGATGGAAATGTTGGCGACATCGGTGGAATTGATAAAAAAGTAGTTGCAGCCTCTCGTCAGGGAGCCAACATCTTTTTTGCCCCTGACAATCCAGTCACTGAGGAAGCAAAAAAAGCAGATCCCAATGCGAAAAGCAACTATGAAACAGCCCTAGAAGCCGCCAAAACCATCAAAACAGAGATGAAAATCATTCCCGTTAAGACCTTGCAGGATGCAATTGATTACCTTAAAAACAATCCCTAATTTGTAGAAAAATCGAAAACTAGCGCGCAAGCGGATAAGATGGTATAATAGTCAAATGGTTCAATTATTATTCACTCTAAGTAGTCATATACTCTTTATTTATTTGAGTTTTTACCTTTTGAAGGATCTTGTGAGATGGGAAAAGGTTTTAAAAGTGACCACTACTAACACAAAAAAGGTTCGTTTATTGGTAGGCTTCTTTAGTATGGTGATGGGCTACATCTTGAGTTCATTCTTTATCAGTTTGTACCAACTTTGGCAAGAAGCGCTTAGAGGACTATTATAAAATCAAAAGTAAAGGAAACAACTATGGAAAAAATTGTGGTTCAAGGCGGAGATAATCGTCTGGTCGGGAGTGTGACGATCGAGGGAGCAAAGAATGCAGTCTTGCCCTTGTTGGCAGCGACTATTCTAGCAAGTAAGGGGAAGACAGTCTTGCAGAACGTCCCAATCTTGTCAGATGTTTTCACCATGAATCAAGTGGTTCGAGGTCTGAATGCCAAGGTGGACTTTGATGAGGAAGCTCATGTTGTCGAGGTTGATGCGACTGGTGATATCACTGAGGAAGCTCCATACAAGTATGTCAGCAAGATGCGTGCATCCATCGTTGTCTTGGGGCCAATCCTTGCTCGTGTAGGACATGCCAAAGTTTCTATGCCAGGGGGATGTACCATCGGGAGTCGTCCAATCGACCTCCACCTCAAGGGCTTGGAAGCTATGGGGGCAAAGATCACCCAGACAGCTGGTTACATCGAAGCTAAGGCAGAGCGTCTGCATGGCGCTCATATCTACATGGACTTTCCTAGTGTTGGTGCAACACAAAACCTCATGATGGCAGCGACTCTAGCTGATGGTGTGACGGTCATTGAAAATGCTGCGCGTGAGCCGGAAATTGTTGACCTTGCTATTCTCCTTAATGAAATGGGAGCCAAGGTCAAGGGAGCTGGTACCGAAACCATCACAGTGACTGGTGTTGAGGAACTCCATGGTACGACCCACAATGTGGTACAGGATCGTATCGAAGCCGGAACCTTTATGGTAGCGGCAGCTATGACTGGTGGAGATGTCCTCGTTCGTGATGCAGTCTGGGAACACAATCGCCCCTTGATTTCAAAACTACTTGAAATGGGCGTTGAAGTGACAGAGGAATCAGAAGGCATCCGTGTTCGTTCTCAACTTGAAAATCTCAAGGCTGTTCATGTAAAAACTTTACCACATCCAGGATTCCCAACAGATATGCAGGCGCAATTTACAGCTCTGATGACAGTCGCAAAAGGGGAATCCACCATGGTGGAAACGGTGTTCGAGAATCGCTTCCAACACTTGGAGGAAATGCGCCGTATGGGCTTGCACTCAGAGATTATCCGTGACACAGCTCGTATTGTTGGGGGACAGGCTTTACAGGGGGCAGAAGTTCTATCAACGGACCTTCGCGCTAGTGCTTCCTTGATTTTGACAGGTCTGGTGGTGCAAGGAGAAACAGTTGTCGGTAAATTAGTCCACCTTGATAGAGGTTACTACCGTTTCCATGAGAAATTGGCTCAGCTAGGAGCGAAGATTCAGCGAATCGAGGCAAATGATGAAGAAGAATAAAAACTTACGCTATGTACTCCGTCGTTTACTGTTGATTTTTATCGTACTATTGCTAGGCTTTCTGGCTTTAGGAATCGGCTTGATGGTAGGCTATGGAATCCTAGGAAAGGGACAGGATCCATGGGCAATCTTGTCTCCAGCAAAGTGGCAGGAATTGATTAGCAAATTTACAGGAAATTAGACTGGGAGACCAGTCTTTTTCTAAAGAAATAAGGAGAAAAATGGACAAAAAAACAAGACAAGCTCTGATAGGGTTACTTATATTCTTACTCTTGGCTGCTGGAAGCTACTATATCAAGCAGATGCAGACAGCGCCAAACACCCCTAGAACCAAGGTTAGTCAGAAAAAACAAGCTTCAGAAGCTCCCAGTCAGGAGCTAGCTGAAAGTGTCTTAACTGAGTTAATCAAAAACCAAATCAAGGGGGGGCTTGAGTGGAATGGAGCAGGAGCCTTTATTGTCAATGGCAATAAAACCAATCTAGATGCCAAGGTTTCTAGCAAACCCTATGCGGATAATAAAACAAAGACAGTGGGAAAAGAAACAGTTCCAACGGTTGCCAATGCCATCTTATCCAAAGCGACTCGGCAGTATAAAAATCGTGAAGAGACTGGAAATGGCTCCACCTCTTGGACGCCACCAGGATGGCATCAGGTCAAGAATCTAAAGGGGTCCTATACACATGCAGTTGATAGAGGACACCTGCTGGGTTATGCTTTGATAGGTGGTTTGGATGGTTTTGATGCCTCTACCAGCAATCCCAAGAATATTGCAGTTCAGACAGCTTGGGCTAACCAAGCGCAGGCTGAGGATTCGACAGGTCAGAACTACTATGAGAGTTTGGTCAGAAAAGCCTTGGACCAAAACAAGAGGGTCCGTTATCGCGTGACGCTCCACTATGCGACAAATGAGGACCTAGTTCCATCCGCTTCACAAATCGAAGCCAAGTCTTCAGATGGCGAATTGGAATTCAATGTCCTAATCCCCAATGTTCAAAAGGGAATCCAGCTTGATTACCGAACAGGGCAAGTAACAGTGACGGACTAGAAACAATAGATACTATAAAAACAGCTCCTTTGTCTTTTAGAGGCAGGGGAGCTGTTGTTTAAATGAAAAATAATGTGAATCCTGAGAGATTTTATGATATAATGAAACACAAGATACTATTTTAGGAGAAGGACTATGGAAGACCCGAGCAGTCAGAATTTGTTGCTACAGTTTGTATTGTTATTTATCTTGACCTTGTTAAATGCTTTTTTCTCAGCCACTGAAATGGCAATGGTGTCACTAAACCGTTCCCGAGTTGAGCAAAAAGCAGAAGAGGGAGACAAACGTTACGTCCGTTTGTTAAAGGTACTTGAAAATCCTAACCACTTTTTATCAACCATTCAAGTCGGTATCACCTTGATCACGATCTTGTCAGGGGCAAAATTGGCAGATACACTTGGACAAGTAATTGCCTCTTGGATGGGGAATGGAGAAACAACTTATGCCATTGCAAGTTTCCTCTCTTTGGCATTCTTGACCTACATCTCTATTGTTTTTGGTGAACTCTATCCTAAACGGATTGCCCTTAATCTAAAAGATGCCTTAGCCATTCGCTCTGTTCCGATTATCATTGGGCTTGGGAAGATTGTCAGTCCCTTTGTCTGGTTGTTATCTGCTTCAACCAATCTCTTGAGTCGTTTAACGCCAATGACCTTTGATGATGCGGATGAAAAAATGACTCGAGATGAAATTGAGTACATGTTGACCAAAAGTGAGGAGACTTTGGATGCAGACGAAATCGAGATGTTACAAGGGATCTTCTCTCTAGATGAGCTGATGGCGAGAGAAGTCATGGTTCCTCGGACAGATGCCTTTATGGTGGATATTCAGGATGATAGTCAAACCATTATCCAAAGTATTTTAAAACAAAACTTTTCCCGTATCCCAGTTTATGATGGGGATAAGGACAATGTGATTGGTTTGATTCATACCAAGCGTTTGCTAAACGCTGCCTATGCAGATGGCTTTGAAAATATTGTCTGGAAGAAGATCTTACAAGATCCACTCTTTGTTCCTGAAACCATTTTTGTGGATGACTTGCTAAAAGAATTGCGAAATACCCAAAGACAAATGGCCATTTTGCTCGATGAATATGGTGGTATGGCTGGTTTGGTAACTCTGGAAGATCTTTTAGAAGAGATTGTCGGTGAGATTGATGACGAGACCGATAGGGCAGAAATCGAAGTCCATCAAATCGGTGAGGACACCTATATTGCACAGGGAACCATGAATCTTAACGACTTCAATAACTACTTTGGTGTCGAACTAGAAAGCGATGATGTGGATACCATCGCCGGTTATTATTTGACGGGTGTTGGTACGATTCCAACAACTGAAAAAATCAGTTATGAACTGGTCAGTCAAAACAAACAAATCGTCCTGACCAATGATAAGGTGAAAAATGGACGTGTTACCAAGGTAAAAGTTCAAATTACAGAACTAGAACCTGAAGAAGAAACAGAATAAAGCAGTGACTTGAGTCACTGCTTTTTGTAAATCTAGATGGTAGATACAGTTATCCCCACTTATTAGGAATAACAGAAAAAGCCCGATTTTACGGGCTTTTCATTTGGTTAATTCCTGTTCATTCAGGTACTGAAAGGCGGTAGACGGATTTGAACCGACGATCAAGCTTTTGCAGAGCCGTGCCTTACCACTTGGCTATACCGCCTCAACGTTTATTATTATACCTTGAAAATCATTTCCCGTCAATAGTTTCTTATTCTAAAATCCAATTTAGGAAAACAGATGATGATCGAAGAAGTGAGAAAAAGCTTGTAAAAATCCCATTCTAAAGAGGGTCGGACTAGAAAGTATTTCTTCCAGAAACAAATAAAGAATGCAAAAATTTTGACAAATAGAAGTTTTTTGAGGGTATACGCCTAAATATTCTGAAAATTCGTTTACTTTTTAGATAATATATGATATAATTGACAATAAGCCTAAATTTTTCAAAGAGGAGTTAACAATATGAAAAAAAGTAGAGTATTTGTCGCAGCAGGAATTGCCCTATTAGCAACTGGCGTTTTAGCTGCTTGTGGTTCTTCAAAATCATCTGATTCAACAGCGCCAAAAAATTATGGTTATGTTTATACAGCTGATCCAGAAACGTTGGATTACCTCATTTCAGGGAAACAAAGTACTAAGGTTGCCACTTCAAATGGTATCGATGGTCTTTTCACAAACGATAAGTATGGGAACCTAGTTCCTGCAGTTGCAGAGGACTGGTCCGTTTCAAAAGATGGTTTGACTTATACTTACAAGATTCGTAAAGGAGTCAAATGGTTTACATCTGACGGAGAAGAGTATGCTGAAGTAAAAGCGAAGGACTTTGTAAATGGTTTGAAACACGCAGCTGATAACAAGTCAGAAGCTCTTTACCTAGCAGAATCTTCTGTTAAAGGTTTGTCTGATTATTTATCAGGCAATTCAAAAGACTTTTCTTCAGTAGGTGTAAAGGCAGTTGATGATTATACTCTTGAGTATACTTTGAACCAACCAGAACCATACTGGAACTCTAAGATGGCTTATTCAATCTTCTGGCCATTGAACGAAGATTTTGAAAAATCAAAAGGAGCTGACTTTGCTAAAGCAACAGACCCTACATCCTTGCTTTACAATGGTCCATTCTTGCTGAAAGGGTTGACTGCTAAGTCTTCTATCGAGTTCGCTAAAAATGAAAACTACTGGGACAAAGACAATGTTCATCTCGATAAAGTTACTCTTGCTTTCTATGATGGATCAGACCAAGAGTCGCTTGAGCGTAACTTTACAAGTGGAGCTTATAGCTATGCCCGTCTCTTCCCTACAAGTTCAAACTACTCTAAGGTAGCAGAAAGCTACAAGGAAAATATCTACTACAATCCATCAGGACCTGGTATCGCTGGTTTGGGTGTGAATATTGACCGTCAAGGATACAAATACACTTCTAAGACAACTGACGAGGAGAAGACTTCTACTAAGAAAGCCCTTCTTAACAAAGATTTCCGTCAGGCTTTGAACTTTGCCTTTGACCGTACGTCTTACTCAGCACAAATTAATGGTAAAGAAGGCGCTCCTCTTGCAGTTCGTAACCTCTTTGTGAAACCTACCTTTGTCTCAGCAGGCGAAAAAACTTTCGGTGACTTGGTAACTGAAAAGATGGCTGCTTATGGTGATGAATGGAAGAACGTAAACTTTGCGGATGGTCAAGATGGACTCTTCAACGCCGATAAAGCTAAAGCAGAATTTGCCAAAGCTAAAACTGCATTGGAAGCAGAAGGTGTGAAATTCCCTATCCACTTGGATATCCCAGTAGACCAAACTTCTAAAGCCTATATTGCACGTATCCAATCCTTCAAACAATCTGTTGAAACAGTACTTGGTGAAGATAATGTGGTTATCGATATCCAACAAATTTCTAAAGATGAGTTGAACAATATCACTTACTATGCTGCAAACGCTGCGGCAGAAGATTGGGACCTCTCAGGAGCAGTTGGATGGAACCCTGACTACGAAGATCCATCAACTTATCTTGATATCTTGAAGACAACGAATGCTGAACAAACAAAAACATACATGGGTTACGAAGGTGCAGATAATGCTGCAGCAGCTCAAGTTGGTTTGAAAGAATACGATAAGCTAGTTGATGAAGCTGCTAAAGAAACAAGTGACTTGAATGTTCGTTATGAAAAATACGCAGCAGCTCAAGCTTGGTTGACAGACAGCTCACTCTTCTTGCCAGCTATGGCATCAAGTGGTGCTGCACCAATCATTTCTCGTGTTGTACCATTCTCTGCATCATACAGCCAATCTGGAGATAAGGGTTCAGATGTATACTTCAAATATATTCAGTTGCAAGACAAGGTTGTAACCAAAGCTGACTATGAACAAGCTCGTGAGAAATGGCTCAAAGAGAAAAAAGAATCAAACGAAAAAGTTCAAAAAGAATTGGCTAATCACGTTAAATAAATAACTCTCAAGAGAACTTTCTCTCCATGAGGAGAAGGTTCTTTTGGGATTTTAAAAGGAAACGATATGAAGAAATATATTTTTATGCGTGTATTGCGTTCATTGTTGTCTATTTTCTTAGTGACAACCTTGACCTACACAATTATCTATACGATGGTTCCTCGAAAATTGATTTTCAAGCAGGATACCAACTATAACAAGATTGCAACGACGCCGGACAAGCGGGATAATTATGAAAATACCGTTTATGAACGGATGGGCTATATCGAGTACTACGATACCAAAGAGTTGCAAGAAAGAGCGAGCACAATGGACTCATCTGTAACAGTGGATGCCAATGATACCAATAAGGCAATCTACGAAAAATACATCAACCAACTAGGAAATGGTTGGACACTTGGTGTGTTCTCAGAAAGTGGTCAATTCTATGCTACGCGTGAAATTCCGATTTTTGAACGTGTTTTCAAATTCTATGCGAACTTGATTGATATTGATCATCCAAACAAAATTCAAGACCCTGAAAATCCAAACTTGCAACGTTATCTTCGTTTTGAAAATGACCCTGCTATCGGTTGGTCATTGGTTGGTTCAGGTACAAAACACAAATACCTTTTGTATTTCAACAATCAATTCCCATTTGTACACCAAAACTTTGTGAACATTAACTTGGGAGATTCTTACCCAACTTATGCAAACACACCAGTGCTTCAAGTTATCACACAAGGTCAGGGACAAACTAAGACATCAGAAGTTCAATTCCCTACAGGTAAAAAGACTTCATCTGTAGATATTTACTCTCGTACTTACAAATCTCCAAGTCAAGCAGATGCGCGTGAAGTAGCCAACTATGGTAAAGACGATCCATATACAGCTACAGAAAGCAATTATCAATATCCTTCAATGATTGCAAGCTCAGCGGTTGCTGGTTTGATTGGTTTGATTATTTCGTATGCGATTGCGATTCCACTTGGATCTGCTATGGCTCGCCACAAGAATACTTGGATTGATAGCTTCTCGACAGGTGCTCTAACCTTCTTGCTTGCCCTTCCAACGATTGCCTTGGTTTATATCGTGCGCTTGATTGGATCATCTATCGGTCTGCCAGATTCATTTCCTATCTTGGGAGCAGGGGACTGGCGTTCATATGTCTTGCCAGCAGTCATTCTAGGTTTGCTGGGTGCACCAAGTACAGCTATCTGGATTCGTCGTTACATGATCGACTTGCAATCTCAGGACTTCGTACGTTTTGCTCGTGCCAAAGGTTTGTCTGAAAAAGAAATTTCAAATAAACACATCTTTAAAAATGCCATGGTTCCTTTGGTTTCAGGTATTCCTGGTGCCGTAATCGGGGTTATCGGTGGTGCAACATTGACAGAAACAGTCTTCGCTTTCCCAGGTATGGGTAAAATGTTGATTGACTCTGTTAAGGCATCAAACAACTCAATGGTAGTTGGTCTTGTCTTCATCTTCACGTGTATTTCTATCTTCTCACTCTTTGTAGGAGATATCTGGATGACCATGCTTGACCCACGTATTAAATTGACAGAGAAAGGAGGCAAATAATGTCAACAATTGATAAAGAAAAATTTCAGTTCGTAAAACGTGACGATTTTGCCTCTGAAACAATTGATGCTCCTGCCTATTCATACTGGGGTTCTGTATTTAGACAATTTCTAAAGAAAAAATCAACCGTCTTTATGCTAGGAATTTTGGTTGCCATTATCTTGATGAGCTTTATTTACCCAATGTTCTCCGATTTTGATTTCAACGATGTAAGTAAGGTCAATGACTTTAGTGCTCGTTTTATCAAGCCCAATGCTGAACATTGGTTTGGTACAGATAGCAATGGTAAATCCTTGTTTGATGGGGTTTGGTTTGGTGCGCGTAATTCAATTCTTATCTCTGTAATTGCCACTTTTATCAACCTTGTAATTGGGGTTATTGTTGGTGGAATCTGGGGAATTTCAAAATCTGTAGACCGTGTCATGATGGAAGTTTATAACATTATTTCAAACATTCCATCTCTCTTGATTGTCATTGTCTTGACTTACTCAATCGGTGCTGGTTTTTGGAATCTGATTTTTGCCATGAGTGTGACAACTTGGATTGGGATTGCTTATATGATTCGTATCCAAATCATGCGTTACCGTGACTTGGAATACAACCTTGCTTCTCAAACACTTGGAACGCCAACCTTTAAAATCATCGTTAAAAACATCATGCCACAATTGGTATCTGTTATTGTTTCTACAATGACCTTGATGTTGCCAAGCTTCATCTCTTATGAAGCCTTCCTTTCCTTCTTTGGATTGGGATTGCCTGTAACAGTGCCAAGTTTGGGACGTTTGATCTCAGATTACTCACAAAACGTTACGACCAACGCTTACTTATTCTGGATTCCGTTGACAACCTTGATCTTGGTATCCCTATCTCTTTTCGTTGTTGGTCAAAACCTAGCGGATGCTAGTGATCCACGTACACATAGATAGGAGTAGACATGATAAAAGGAAAAGATGTAATTTTGACTGCTCGTGATATTGTCGTGGAATTTGACGTTCGTGACAAAGTTCTGACGGCTATCCGAGGAGTTTCTCTAGACTTGATTGAAGGAGAAGTTCTGGCCTTGGTAGGTGAGTCCGGTTCTGGTAAATCTGTTTTAACAAAAACCTTTACAGGGATGTTAGAAGACAATGGACGTATTGCCCAAGGAAGCATCGACTATCGTGGACAAGACTTGACCGCTCTAACTTCTAACAAGGAATGGGAGAAGATTCGTGGTGCTAAAATTGCGACTATCTTCCAAGACCCTATGACAAGTTTGGACCCAATCAATACAATCGGTAGCCAAATCACTGAAGTTATCATTAAACACCAAGGGAAAACAGCTAAGGAAGCCAAAGAGATGGCAATCGACTATATGAACAAGGTCGGAATCCCAGATGCTGAAAAACGTTTTGAAGAGTATCCTTTCCAATATTCTGGAGGGATGCGCCAACGTATCGTTATTGCGATTGCCCTTGCCTGTCGTCCAGATATCTTGATCTGTGACGAGCCAACAACGGCCCTTGACGTTACCATTCAAGCGCAAATCATTGATTTGCTTAAAACCTTGCAAAATGAGTACCACTTTACCATTATCTTTATCACCCATGACCTTGGTGTGGTAGCAAGTATTGCCGATAAGGTAGCGGTTATGTATGCTGGTGAAATTGTAGAATACGGAACTGTTGAGGAAGTCTTCTACGATCCACGTCATCCATATACTTGGAGTCTCTTGTCTAGCTTGCCTCAGCTTGCTGATGATAAAGGGGAATTGTACTCTATCCCAGGAACACCACCGTCTCTTTATACTGAGTTGAAAGGTGATGCCTTTGCCCTTCGGTCAGATTATGCGATGCAAATTGACTTTGAACAGAAAGCACCTCAGTTTTCAGTCACTGATACCCACTGGGCTAAGACTTGGTTGCTTCATGAGAATGCTCCTAAAGTTGAAAAACCTGGAGTCATTGCAGATTTGCATGACAAGATTCGTGATAAAATGGGCTTTGCTCATCTAGAAGACTAGGAGGAAGGAAATGTCTGAAAAATTAGTAGAAATTAAAGATTTAGAAATTTCCTTCGGTGAAGGAAGTAAGAAGTTTGTTGCGGTTAAAAACGCCAACTTCTTTATCAACAAGGGAGAAACCTTCTCTCTTGTTGGTGAGTCTGGTAGCGGGAAAACAACGATTGGTCGTGCCATTATTGGTCTAAATAATACTAGTAAAGGTGAGATCATCTTTGATGGTCATAAGATTAATGGGAAAAAATCTCATAAGGAATCATCAGACTTGATCCGTCGCATCCAGATGATTTTCCAGGACCCTGCAGCGAGCTTGAATGAGCGTGCAACAGTTGACTATATCATCTCTGAAGGTCTTTACAACTACCACTTGTTTAAAGATGAAGAAGATCGAAAAGAAAAAGTTCAAAAGATGATTCATGAAGTTGGACTTTTGAAAGAACACTTGACCCGCTATCCACATGAGTTTTCTGGTGGGCAACGCCAGCGTATCGGGATTGCCCGTGCCCTTGTGATGGAACCTGATTTCGTTATTGCGGATGAGCCAATTTCAGCCTTGGACGTATCAGTGCGTGCGCAAGTCTTGAACTTGCTCAAGAAGTTCCAAAAAGAGTTGGGCTTGACCTATCTCTTTATCGCGCATGACTTGTCAGTTGTTCGCTTTATCTCAGATCGTATCGCGGTTATCTATAAGGGAGTTATCGTCGAAGTGGCGGAGACAGAGGAGTTGTTTAACAATCCCGTCCACCCATACACTCAAGCACTTCTATCTGCTGTACCGATTCCAGATCCAATCTTGGAACGCAAGAAGGTCTTGAAAGTTTACGATCCTGACCAACATGACTATGAGACAGATAAGCCATCTATGGTAGAAATTCGTCCAGGTCACTATGTTTGGGCTAACCAAGCAGAACTTGCTCGTTACAAGAAAGTTCTTAAAGATTAAACAAATTAGGAGAGGACCGAAAGGTCTTCTCATTTTTAATAGAAAAATTCCCCTTCTACTAGCTTGTAAAAGGGGGATTGTATTGTAATTAACGTTTAGACCAGGTACGGTTCATAAAGAGCAGCAAAATTGGGTATATCTCTAAGCGACCTGCAATCATTGCAAAGGAGAGGAGGATTTTAGAGATGGGACTAAAGATGGCAAAACTCGAGGTTGTGCCTAGAATAGGTCCGATATTGTTAAAACAGCTGAAGACCGCACTGGTCACGACTAGAAAATCATTACTATCAAGACTGACGATAAAGATGAGAGAGAGAATGATCATCATATAGATAGCAAAATATTTAAGAATTTTGTGCTGGGTATCCTTATCAATCACAGTTTTATTGACGTGTAGAGTCAAAACACGGTGAGGAGATAAAGTGGACAAAATCTGATTTTTTGCGATTTTAGAGAGGATAAGTCCTCTGATCACCTTAAGACCACCTGCAGTTGAGCCAGCTGATCCACCGATTCCCATGAGGAAGAGGAGGATAAATTGGGAGAAGAGGGGCCAGTTGGTAATATCTCCGTAACCAAAACCTGTTGTTGTGATGATATTGGAAACTTGGAAGAAGGCCATTTCAACACTTTTAGAGACACCTTGGTAGAGGTGGAGCGTATTAAGCGTAATCAAGCCGGTAGAAACTAGGACAATGATGATATATGCTCGTAGTTCTTCATCTCCAAAGAAAGCCTTAACCCGACGGAGCATGAGGTAGTAGTAGAGATTGAAGTTAACTCCAAAAACCAGAACTCCGATACTAACTAGATAGGTGATGAGTGAGCTACCATAGTGGGCAATTCCGTCGTTATAGACGGTAAAGCCCCCAGTTCCTGCCGTTCCCATAGCGATGACAAAACTATCATAGAGAGGCATGCCTGCTAGGTAGTAGATAACCACAAAAAGGGAGAAGAGAGCCAGATAAAGCAGATAGAGGATCTGGGCAGTGTTTTTTAGTTTGGATACGACCTTACCAAAGACAGGACCAGGGACCTCAGCCTTCATCACCTCCAAGTGACTATTCTTGGCATTGTCCATAATGGCAAGTGCAAAGACGAGTACCCCCATCCCTCCAATCAAGTGGGTGAAACTTCTCCAGAAGAGGAGGGAACGAGTAAGAATGGAAACATCTGTTAGGATAGTTGCTCCTGTAGTCGTAAATCCAGAGCTGATTTCAAAGAAGGCATCAATGACGCTTGGGATTTGTCCTGAAAAGACAAAGGGGAGGCCACCAAAGAAAGACCATAGAATCCAACAGAGAGCAACAATTAAGACCCCTTCCTTGGCATAAATCCGCTGATTTTTCGGTTTCCGTAAAACGCCTAGACCACCGAGAAGGACTAAAATTCCAATCGTAGAAAAGAGAGCGATAAATACTTGACTGGATTCTTGGTAATAGATCGCTACACTAACAGGAACTAAGAGAAGAACAGCCTCAATCAAGAGAAGTTTTGAGAGGAGGTAACGAATCATACTTTTATTCATTTTTTACCTCTCAATCAAATCATAAATTTTGGTGATATTTGGCAATAAGGTCGTCACGAGTAACTTGTCTCCCACCTCAAGCATATCCTCTCCAGTAGGGAAGATTGTTTTTCCTTTTCGGATAATGGCTGCAATGAGAACCCCTTTTTTCAATTTCAACTGTGATAGAGGTTTGGCAGTCATTTTATTAGCTTCCTTGATTTGGAATTGGAGAGTTTCAATTTGACCATTTGCGAGATGGTGCATGGCTTGAAGATCTGAATACTGAGCGTTTACTCGACCACGGATAAAGTGCATAATGGTATCCACTGCGATGCTTTTTGGTGTGATGATACTCGAAAAATCAGGCGCGTGGATAATCTCTAGAAGGCTTGTTCGGTTGACCTTGGTGATATTCTTATGGACGCCAACTCGGTCAAGAAACATTGAGGTGATGATATTTTCCTCATCAACCCCAGTTAAGGTTGCGACTGCATCATAGTGGGGAGCACTTTCTTCCAGCAAAATGTCTTTTGCAGTTCCATCCCCTTGGACAATATAGAGATTGGGGAACTTTTCGCTGAAGAAACGAGCTCTTTCAGGATTGATCTCGATGACCTTGGTATCAATGCGACTGTCTTTTAAAATGCCGAGTAGATAATAAGCGATCTTTCCAGCTCCAACGATAAGCAAGCTTTTCACTGCACGAGATTTAAAATAGTTATGGAAAAGCATCATATCTACGCGATTTCCTGTAACAAAAATCCTATCCTTGTCTTGGATAATAACATCACCGCTTGGAATCATCAGTTGATGATCTCTCTCCATAGCACAGACAATGACATTCCCAAACTTTCTACGGAAGTCAGAGATTGGCATTTGACAAAGACCGCTAGAATCCTTGACAACAAACTCCATGAGACTGACCCGACCTCCAGCAAATCGTTCGACAGAGAGGGCATTAGGGAAATCAATGATATTTGAGATCGCACGCGCTGCCAGGAGCTCTGGATTAACAATAAGTGAAAATCCAAGAATATTTTTCTCTTTAAAATAGGCATTAGAGTATTCAGGATTTCGAACCCGAACGATGGTTTCTTTAGCGCCCATTTTTTTAGCAAGTACCGCTGAAATCATATTCACTTCATCGTGTTCGGTTAGGGCGATAAAGATATCGCACTCTTGAACACTGGCTTGCTCCAAGATGGCAAAGTCAGCCCCATTTCCAAGGAGACCTATGATATCATAGCGACTGACAATGTGATTGAGGACAGCCTCATCTTGTTCGATGAGGACAACGTCATGGTTTTCTGCAACCAGTGAACGACAGAGGGCGAAACCAACTTTCCCTCCACCAACGAGGACAATTTTCATATAAAAAACCTACTTTTTCATGATGTAACTATCATACCCTTTTTTAGCAAAAAATGCACTTGCTAAGGCGATTTTTAAGGGAAGAAAGGCCTTTTTCACGTTTTGAAGATACATTTGCTTAATTTCTATAACGATGTCTCCGATTTGAAGTGATTTGGCTCTTTTACTATACCTTTTCAGAAAGGGAATGACCAAACATGAAAATATCATCAAAAAAAGTAAAAAAATCAAGTCATTTCTATTGACAATGATTCTGAAAGTGTTATACTAAGAAAGTAGTTTCGCTGATTTACTTCAAACCTGTTGTGAGGTAAGTTAACGATGCCTTAACCACGCTGTTTGCTGAGCTTGACTCCGGGCAGTGTGGCTATTTTTTTGCAATGATAAAAGGAAGCCAGTCATGACAAATCACATTGTATTATTTGAACCTCAGATTCCACAAAATACAGGTAACATTGCGCGTACTTGCGCTGCGACCAATTCTCCCCTCCACATCATCAAGCCTATGGGCTTTCCTATCGATGATCGCAAGATGAAGCGGGCTGGTTTGGACTACTGGGATAAGTTAGAGATTTATTTTTATGACAGTTTGGAAGATTTCATGTCTCAGATGAAAGGGCAAGTCTACCTGATTTCGAAATTTGCAGAAAAGGTCTATTCTGAGGCAAATTTGGCAAGCGGTGAAGATCAGTATTTTCTCTTCGGACGTGAGGATAAGGGTTTGCCAGAGGACTTTATGCGTGAACATCCAGAGAAGGCTCTCCGTATTCCTATGAATGATGAACATGTCCGTAGCCTCAATGTGTCTAATACGGTCTGCATGATTGTCTATGAGGCTCTTCGTCAACAAAATTTTGCTGGTTTAGAGCTCGTTCACACCTATGAAGCGGATAAATTGAAATAAACAAAATGCTTGCACTTGCAAGCGTTTTTTGTTATGATAAAGGGGTCTTCAGGGCTGGGTGAGATTCCCGACCGGCGGTGACTTTAACTAGCTATTTTGGCTTACTCTTCGTTGTCTTGTCTCGATATACTTAAGTATTATCTTCGACTGCGACGCCTAGATTAATCCAAAAAAATCTTAGTTAAAGAAGTCCGCGAGCGCAAGCTGATGTGGTGCGATTCCACAACCGACAGTATAGTCTGGATGGGAGAAGACGAAAGAATGGCTTTGTCTGTTCTGATGAGTTTATAGATGAATTGCAACCGCTTGCTCAACAGAGTGAGAGGGAACTTTTGGGATATAAAAAGTGAGAATAGATAGAGGAATCCTTTCCAACTTCTTCTGATTTTATAGAAAATTGGAGGAACCTGTTATGACAAACACACGTCGACTTTCGACCATTGCGATTTTATCAGCCATTTCATTTGTGCTGATGTACTTTGACTTTCCGCTCTTGCCAGCGGCAACCTTCCTCAAGATCGAGTTTAGTATCTTGCCAGTCCTTTTGGGTTTGGTGGTGATGGATTTGCCAGCTGCTTTAGGCATTCTCTTGCTTCGCTCACTCTTGAAGTTGCTTCTGAATAGCCAAGGAGTGAATACCTACATTGGCTTGCCAATGAATATCGTAGCCTTGGGAGTTTTTGTTATCGTCTTTGGTTTGATTTGGAAAAAGGAACGCAGCACCCTTCGTTTCCTACTGGCATCTCTGGCGGGAACTATTGGATTGACTGCTGCCATGTTGGTTCTCAACTATGTCTATGCGGTTCCTTTATACGCGCAGTTTGCCAACTTTGATATTAGAGAAATTATAGGACTTTCTAACTACTTGATGACCATGGTTTTACCTTTTAACCTGATTGAAGGTTTAATCTTTGCCGTTTCATTCTGGTTGTTATACGTCCTCTTGAAACCAACCTTAAAACATTATGAGAGATAAACAAACATTTTTAATGAAGGGCAGTTTTGCCCTTTTACTTTTCGTCCTTCTTGGCTATATGGTTAAGTTCTATCCTGAAACGCTGGTCGGTTTTGATCAACCGCTTCAGACTGCCCTTCGTGGGGACTTGCCAGATTATTTAACGGTTCTGTTCCGTGCCCTTACGCATTTGATTGATATCCCAGTAATCATTACCTGGGTTGCCATCGCAGCCTTTATCTTTTATCGTAAGCAGTGGAAGATAGAAAGCTACTTCATGGCGGGCAATCTAGCCTTAGCCGGTCTTTTGATTGTGACCTTTAAAAATATTTACCAGCGCCCACGACCAGCTATCTTACACTTGGTAGAGGAGAAGGGATTTTCCTTCCCAAGCGGGCATTCTCTGGCAGTGACGCTGATGGTAGGGACTTTGATTGTCATTCTCAGTCAACGGATTAAAGATCCGGTTTTGAGAAAAATTGTGCAAATCGTCCTTGGGGTCTACCTAGTCAGTGTGCTGCTATCTCGGGTCTATCTGGGAGTTCACTATCCATCAGATGTTCTTGCCAGTTTCTGTGTGGGCTTGGGAGTCTTGTTTATCGAATTTCCTTTCTATGACAAGCTTCGCTTCCAATGGCGATTTAAAGGCAAGCAGAAGTGAGCATCAAATTCCTTTGAGGAAAAAGAAATGAAAGTCAATATAACAGATCTCCATCCGACTCAACTATACTTATCAGAAAAGAAGTTACAAGATATCCAGATGCTTTATCAGTCGGTAGAAATAATCAATGTTGCTCCAATCAGTGTTCTTGCATTCGGAGACTGCTTGTTGATTACAGACGGGCATCACAGGGCTTATCAGGCTTTATTGGCAGGTAGGGATACGATTTCTGCTGAGTGGGATAGAGATGGTGGCGATGAACTGTATTATCTCTATGCGCAAGCTTGTGAGGAAAGAAAGATTTACTCTGTTCTGGATTTAAAAAATCATATCGTATCTCAAGATGAGTATGAAGCAAAATGGTATAACTGGTGTGATGGTTTTAATCAAGCAGCAACTCTTTTATTGAAAAGGAAAGCAGGTGAAACAGATCCTACAAATAGGTAATGCATTGTGTCTTGTTCCTTTTTATATTGAAATTAGTCTAATCTAACTTGTTTTTTAACTAAAAATCTGATAAACTAAGTAGTAATTGAATAGGAATCCGCAAGACTAGTAACTCAAGGGAAGTATATCAGGGAGGAGAGCCGTGACTGCAAGCTCTCTATATGAAAGCTGGGTGAATTCACTTGCGCATGGATTTAGAAATGAAGGTCTGACTTGTCAGATGAAAACGGATGGTACCGCGTGTCAACGCTCCGAGTGGAGTTTTTGGCATGTGGTTTTCTTTTTATCTACGAGAGACTGATGGAGGAATTATGTCAACTATTGAAGAACAATTAAAAGCGCTTCGCGAAGAAACGCTGGCTAGCTTGAAGCAGATTACTGCTGAAAATGAAAAAGAGATGCAAGACTTGCGTGTCTCTGTCCTTGGTAAAAAAGGTTCCCTTACGGAAATCCTCAAAGGGATGAAGGATGTCTCTGCTGAGATGCGTCCAATCATCGGGAAACACGTTAATGAAGCGCGTGATGTTTTGACAGCGGCTTTTGAAGAAACAGCTAAGCTCTTGGAAGAAAAGAAAGTAGAAGCTCAACTAGCAAGTGAGAGCATCGATGTAACACTTCCAGGTCGCCCAGTTGCGACTGGTCACCGTCACGTTTTGACACAAACCAGTGAAGAAATCGAAGATATTTTCATTGGGATGGGTTACCAAGTCGTGGATGGTTTTGAAGTAGAGCAAGACTACTACAACTTCGAGCGTATGAACCTTCCAAAAGATCACCCAGCTCGCGATATGCAGGATACTTTCTACATCACAGAAGAAATCTTACTCCGTACTCACACGTCACCAGTTCAGGCGCGTGCTATGGATGCTCATGATTTTTCAAAAGGTCCTTTGAAGATGATCTCACCAGGACGTGTGTTCCGTCGTGATACGGACGATGCAACCCATAGTCACCAGTTCCACCAAATCGAAGGCTTGGTTGTTGGGAAAAACATCTCTATGGCAGACCTTCAAGGAACGCTTCAGTTGATCGTCCAAAAGATGTTCGGTGAAGAACGTCAGATCCGTTTGCGTCCATCTTATTTCCCATTCACAGAGCCATCTGTTGAGGTGGATGTTTCCTGCTTCAAGTGTGGTGGAGAAGGCTGTAACGTATGTAAGAAAACAGGTTGGATTGAGATTATGGGGGCCGGTATGGTTCACCCACGTGTCCTTGAAATGAGTGGAATCGATGCGACTGTTTATTCTGGATTTGCCTTTGGTCTTGGACAAGAGCGTGTCGCTATGCTCCGCTACGGAATCAATGATATCCGTGGGTTCTACCAAGGCGATGTCCGCTTCTCAGAACAGTTTAAATAATGATTAGAAAAGTAGAAAAGGCAGATATTGGGGCGTTGTCCAAAATTGCCAAACAAACCTTTCGTGAAACATTTGCTCATGATAATACGGAAGAGCAGTTACAGGAATACTTTGAAAAGACTTATAGTCTCAGAGTTTTGTCAACTGAGTTGGAAAATCCAGATTCCGAAACCTATTTCATTATGCATGAAGAGGAGATAGCTGGTTTTCTCAAAGTCAACTGGGGAAGTGCTCAGACTGAGAGAAAATTAGAGGATGCTTTTGAAATTCAACGCCTCTATGTGCTACAAAAATTCCAAGGATTTGGACTAGGTAAGCAACTGTTTGAATTCGCTCTTGAACTTGCTACCAAAAATAGTTTTTCCTGGGCTTGGTTAGGTGTTTGGGAGCATAATACAAAAGCTCAAGCGTTTTATAACCGATATGGTTTTGAGAAATTTAGCCAACATAGTTTTATGGTTGGTCAAAAAGTAGATACAGATTGGTTACTGAAAAAGAAATTAAGGTAAGAAGAGGATTCTTCTATTGAAATGATAGGAAAGGAAAAGAACTAGAGTGGCAACTGTCATTCTGGAGAACTAAATTATGCTTGTATCTTATAAATGGTTAAAAGAATTGGTGGACATTGATGTGCCATCACAAGAGTTGGCTGAAAAAATGTCAACTACAGGGATTGAGGTCGAAGGTGTGGAATCACCTGCTGCTGGTCTCTCAAAAATTGTCGTCGGTGAGGTCTTGTCTTGCGAAGATGTGCCAGAAACTCACCTCCATGTTTGTCAGGTTAACGTTGGCGAAGAAGAAGCACGTCAAATCGTTTGTGGTGCACCGAATGTGCGTGCTGGTATTAAGGTTATGGTGGCTCTTCCAGGAGCTCGTATTGCTGACAATTACAAGATTAAAAAAGGGAAAATCCGTGGCTTAGAGTCACTTGGAATGATCTGTTCACTTGGTGAATTAGGTATTTCTGACTCAGTTGTACCAAAGGAATTCGCAGATGGTATTCAAATCTTGCCTCAAGATGCTGTTCCTGGGGACGAAGTCTTTTCTTACCTAGACTTGGATGATGAAATCATCGAACTTTCTATCACACCAAACCGTGCAGACGCTCTATCTATGCGTGGAGTAGCGTACGAAGTGGCAGCCATCTATGACAAGGCAGTCAACTTTAAAGAATTCAGTTTAATAGAAACAAATGAAGCTGCAGCAGATGCCCTTTCTGTCAGCATTGAAACAGACAAGGCGCCTTACTATGCAGCCCGTATCTTGGACAATGTGACCATCGCACCAAGTCCACAATGGTTGCAAAACCTTCTTATGAATGAAGGGATTCGTCCTATCAACAACGTTGTAGACGTGACCAACTATATCCTGCTCTACTTTGGTCAGCCTATGCATGCCTTTGACTTGGATACCTTTGAAGGGACTGACATCCGTGTGCGTGGAGCGCGTGCTGGTGAAAAATTAGTGACCTTGGACGGTGAAGAACGTGACTTGGAAACAAATGACCTAGTCATTACTGTCGCAGACAAGCCAGTAGCCCTTGCAGGTGTTATGGGTGGTCAAGCAACAGAAATCTCTGAAAATTCTAGTCGTGTTGTCCTTGAAGCGGCTGTTTTCAATGGCAAATCGATTCGCAAGACTAGCGGACGCCTCAATCTGCGTTCTGAATCATCTTCTCGCTTTGAAAAAGGCATCAATGTGGCAACTGTTAACGAAGCCCTTGATGCGGCAGCGAGCATGATTGCTGATCTTGCAGGTGCGACGGTGCGTAAGGGCATCGTTTCAGCAGGAGCGCTTGATACTTCTGATGTAGAAGTTTCTTCGACTCTGGCTGACGTTAACCGCGTCCTTGGTACGGAGCTTTCATATGCTGATGTGGAAGATGTCTTCCGTCGTCTTGGCTTTGGCCTTTCTGGCAATGCAGAAAGCTTTACAGTCAGCGTTCCACGTCGTCGTTGGGATATCACCATCGAAGCGGACCTCTTTGAAGAAATCGCTCGTATCTATGGTTATGATCGCTTGCCAACTAGTCTTCCAAAAGATGACGGTACAGCTGGCGAATTGACTGCGACACAAAAATTGCGTCGCCAAGTTCGTACCATCGCTGAAGGAGCAGGTTTGACAGAAATCATTACCTACGCTCTGACAACGCCTGAAAAAGCAGTTGAGTTCACAGCTCAACCAAGTAACCTTACAGAACTCATGTGGCCAATGACAGTGGACCGTTCTGTCCTCCGCCAAAATATGGTCTCAGGTATCCTTGATACAGTTGCTTACAACGTAGCGCGTAAGAACAAAAACTTGGCCCTTTACGAGATTGGAAAAGTCTTTGAACAAACAGGCAATCCAAAAGAAGAATTACCAAACGAAATCAACAGTTTTGCCTTTGCCTTAACAGGCTTGGTTGCAGAAAAAGATTTCCAAACGGCAGCAGTTCCAGTTGATTTCTTCTATGCTAAGGGAATCCTTGAAGCGCTCTTTACTCGCTTGGGACTAGAAGTGACTTATACAGCAACAGCTGAGATTGCAAGTCTCCATCCAGGACGTACAGCCGTGATTTCACTCGGCGACCAAGTTCTTGGTTTCCTTGGCCAAGTGCATCCAGTCACTGCCAAGGCCTACGATATTCCAGAAACGTATGTAGCTGAGCTCAACCTTTCCGCCATCGAAGCTGCCCTTCAACCAGCTGCTCCATTTGTAGAAATCACTAAATTCCCAGCAGTCAGTCGTGACATGGCTCTACTCCTCAAGGCAGAAGTCACTCATCAAGAAGTTGTAGACGCTATCCAAGCTGGAGGCGTGAAACGTTTGACAGATATCAAACTCTTTGACGTCTTCTCAGGCGAAAAACTGGGAGTTGGCATGAAGTCAATGGCCTATAGCTTGACCTTCCAAAATCCAGAAGATAGCTTAACAGACGAAGAAGTCGCACGCTATATGGAAAAAATCCAAGCATCACTCGAAGAAAAAGTGAATGCAGAAGTGCGTTAATAGTCTAAAATCCATCCCTCGGGGTGGATTTTTAGTTTCAAAAGGACAGTTCAGAAGAGAAAAGCGATAGTTGAGGAGGAAGCCATCTCAGAAAGTCTTTAATGAGTTATACTAAAGCTATCGCTGAAGCACTTAAATTTATTAGAGATAGGATACTTTTGCTATTTATAATCCGATAAAATGGACATAAATCGTTGTAAAGGCTATCAAAAAGGAGTATAATAAGTGCAACATATCTCGGAGGTGGAAAATGTTAGAAGTAAGAAATCTAGAGAAAAGTTTCGGTCCCAAGCAAGTCTTGTTTGGTGTCGATTTTCAGGCAAGTCCAGGAAGGATTCTGGGCTTGGTCGGGAAGAATGGTGCTGGGAAAACAACGATTTTCCACAGTATGTTGAAATTTTTGGAGTATCAAGGAGAGATCAGTCTGGATGGGCAGGAGATTCGTCAGGAAACCTATGCACGGATTGGTTATCTGCCTGAGGAACGCAGTCTCATGCCCAAGTTGACAGTCCTTGAGCAAGTTCGCTACCTGGCGACTCTAAAAGGTATGGATGCTAAGGAAGTCAAGGAAAAACTCCCTCAATGGATGGAAAAATTGGAAGTGAAGGGCAAATTGACCGACAAAATCAAGAGCCTCTCCAAAGGGAATCAGCAGAAAATTCAGCTGATTATCACCCTAATCCATGAGCCAGACTTGATTATCTTGGATGAGCCTTTTAGTGGTTTGGATCCAGTCAATACTGAGTTGCTCAAGCAGGTCATCTTAAAAGAGAAAGAGCGCGGTGCAATCATTATCTTTTCTGACCATGTCATGACCAACGTTGAGGAACTTTGCGATGATATTCTGATGATTCGTGACGGGCGTGTGGTCTTGCATGGACCAGTTCAGGATGTCCGTAATCAATATGGGAAAACACGTCTCTTTGTTTCAAGTGAACAAAGCAAGGAAGAATTGGAAAAACTTCCTCACGTCAAACAGGTGAGCTTGACCAAGCAAGGTAGTTGGAAATTGATCCTAGATGATGAAAGTGCTGGAAGGGAACTCTTCCCCATCCTCACTCAAGGTCAATATATTGCGACCTTTGACCAACAGGCTCCAACAATCGATGAAATCTTTAAACTAGAATCAGGGGTGGAAGTATGAGAAATATGTGGGTTGTAATGAAGGAAACCTATCTTCGACATGTCAAGTCGTGGAGTTTCTTCTTTATGGTGATTTCGCCGTTCCTCTTTTTAGCCTTATCTGTAGGAATCGGCTTTCTCCAAGGGTCTTCTATGGCCAAGAATAGCAAGATAGCAGTAGTAACAACTGTGCCATCTGTGGAAGAAGGGCTCAAGGGTACCAATGGTATCAACTTTGATTATAAGGATGAAGCCAGTGCCCAGGCTGCTATCAAGGATGAGAAAATCAAGGGTTACCTAACCATTGACCAAGAGGACAGTGTCCTCAAGGCCGTCTATCATGGTGAAACTTCTCTTGAAACAGGCATCAAACTAGCAGTAACCAATAAGTTAAACGAACTGCAATACCAACTCAATCGTTCGGCAGCCAATTTGTCTCAAGAACAGGAAAAACGTCTGAGTCAAACCGTTGATTTTACTGAGAAGATTGATGAATCTAAGGAAAACAAAAAAATTGTTCAAACCATTGCTGCCGCAGGGCTTGGCTTCTTCCTTTATATGATTTTGATTACCTATGCTAGTGTCACTGCTCAGGAAGTGGCTAGCGAGAAAGGAACCAAAATCATGGAGGTGGTCTTCTCTAGTATCCGAGCAAGTCATTATTTCTACGCTCGCATGCTGGCTCTGCTTCTTGTGATTTTGACTCATATTGGCATTTACGTCGTGGGTGGGCTGGCTGCTATTCTGCTCTTTAAAGATATCCCTATCTTGGCACAATCTGGAATTTTAAATCATCTAGGAGAGGCCTTCTCGCTCAATACCTTATTGTTTGTCTTGGTTAGTCTCTTTATGTACGTTGTTTTAGCAGCCTTCCTAGGCTCTATGGTTTCTCGCCCTGAGGATTCAGGAAAGGCCTTGTCGCCATTGATGATCTTGATTATAGCAGGATTTGTCGGTGTGACCTCTCTAGGTGTTGCTGGGGACAATTTAGTTCTGAAAATTGGTTCCTATATTCCTTTCATCTCGACCTTCTTTATGCCATTTAGAGCTATAAATGGGTATGCCAGTGGTCTGGAAGCTTGGATTTCGCTTGCCATAACGGTTGTTTTTGCAGTCACTGCAACAGCCTTTATCGGACGCATGTATGCTAGTCTAGTCCTTCAAACAGATGATTTGGGAATCTGGAAAACCTTTAAACGTGCCTTAGCTTATAAATAGGAAAGCCTCGCAAAAGCGAGGTTTTTCTAGATGTTAAACACTGAAATCGGCAAAAATATTTTTCATATCTATTGACTTTTAGTAGTGAAATTTGGTATGATAGTAGACGGTATTGTTTACCCCATTTGTAAGGCCCCGGAACCTTTCAAATACCCCGCGGACCGGAACATCCGCCCTGTAAACAAAAACGATATTCATATAGGAGAAATCATGAACAAAACTACATTCATGGCTAAACCAGGCCAAGTAGAACGCAAATGGTACGTTGTTGACGCAACTGATGTACCTCTTGGACGCCTTTCAGCAGTTGTTGCTAGCGTACTTCGCGGAAAAAACAAACCAACATTCACACCACACACTGATACAGGTGACTTCGTAATCGTTATCAATGCTGAAAAAGTTAAATTGACTGGTAAAAAAGCAACTGATAAGATCTACTACACTCACTCAAACCACCCAGGTGGATTGAAACAAATCTCTGCTGGTGAACTTCGTTCTAAAAATGCAGTACGTTTGATCGAAAAATCAGTTAAAGGTATGCTTCCACACAATACTCTTGGTCGCGCTCAAGGTATGAAATTGAAAGTATTCGTTGGAGCTGAGCACACTCACGCTGCACAACAACCAGAAGTTCTTGATATTTCAGGACTTATCTAAGGAAAGGAACAATAAAGTATGTCACAAGCACAATATGCAGGTACTGGACGTCGTAAAAACGCTGTTGCACGCGTTCGCCTTGTTCCAGGAACTGGTAAAATCACTGTTAACAAAAAAGATGTTGAAGAGTACATCCCACACGCTGACCTTCGTCTTGTTATCAACCAACCATTCGCAGTTACTTCAACTGTAGGTTCATACGACGTTTTCGTTAACGTTGTAGGTGGTGGATACGCTGGTCAATCAGGAGCTATCCGTCACGGTATCGCTCGTGCCCTTCTTCAAGTAGACCCAGACTTCCGCGATTCATTGAAACGCGCAGGACTTCTTACACGTGACTCACGTAAAGTTGAACGTAAGAAACCAGGTCTTAAGAAAGCTCGTAAAGCATCACAATT
>NZ_AJRE01000030.1:0-72967 GCF_000296955.1 Streptococcus sp. GMD4S | reverse complement strand
GCCTTTTTATTTTGTGCGACGACCTTTCCCTCGCCCTTTGCCATGCTTGGCTCCTTTCTTAGCTACTTCTTTGTAAAAAGGTTTCTTGCCTTTTTTCTTTTTATCTTTTTGTGAATGCTTGTACTTATCATTTGAGCGTCCTGATTTTCTCTTGTCTTCCTTCTTGTCTGAACGACGACTTGAACCATGACCTCTGTCTTTGCGCCCAGCTTGTTTCAAGCCTTTTTCGATGACATCAAACTCACTTGGAATATAAGAGAAATCAATCTCTCCCGTCATCTTATCGGCTCTTTCAACTTGAATGCGAATTTGCTGTCCCACACGGAAGGTTGTTCCTGATTTCTCTCCACGGAGAGTCAAATCTCGCTCGTTGAAATGATAAAATTCAGACAAATTGGTAATGTGAATCAAACCTTCGACTGTATTTGGCAATTCAACAAAGAGACCGAATTTGACGATGCTGGATACAACTGCGTCGTACTCTTCACCCACATATTCTTCCATGTACTCAGCCTTTTTCATGGCTTCGACTTCACGCTCAGCCTCGATGGCACGACGTTCACGGTTGGAAGACTGGGTTGCAATCTCTGGAATCACTTGTTCAAAATGCTCTGCTATTTCCTTAGAACGACCATAGTCCCGAATCATACGGTGGACTAGAAGGTCTGGATAACGGCGAATAGGACTGGTGAAGTGAGTGTAATAGTTAGCGGCTAGTCCATAGTGACCGTGATTGTGCTCAGAATAGCGAGCCTGTTGCATAGAACGGAGAAGCATCATGGACAATACATCCGCATAGGGTTCTCCCTCAACAGCACGCATGATGTCTTGGAGAGCCTCTTGGCTAATCTCACTGGCAGTTCCATAAATTCGTAAACCAAAACTAGAGGCGTAATCAATAAACTTCTGAACTTTTTCAGCCTTGGGCTCCTCGTGAATTCGATAGATGAAAGGTAGATCCAACTTGCTAAAGTGCTCGGCAACCGTTTCATTAGCAATCAACATGAAGGACTCAATCATCCGCTCAGCAATACCACGTTGGCGAAGAACGATATCCACAGGCTTGCCTTTTTTATCCACCAAGATCTTAGCTTCGCTGGTATCAAAGTTAAGGGCACCACGCTTCTCACGCATGCTTTCTAGCCTTTCATGAAGCTTGGCCATGAGCTCGATACTTGGAACAATTTTCTTAAACTCTCGTCTCTTTTCCTCATCGCCAGCTAGGATATCATTAACAGCGCTATAGGTCATACGGAAGCTCGTCTTAATAACTGTTTGGGTAATGGTGTAATTAACCACACGACCATGTTTATCAATTTCCATAATAGCAGACTGGGTCAAGCGATCTACTTGAGGATTGAGAGAGCAGATGCCATTTGACAAACGCTCTGGAAGCATTGGAACCACTCGGTCTGTCACATAGACAGAAGTCGCGCGGTTAAGGGCTTCCTTGTCAAGGGCAGAACCCTCGGTCACATAGTAGGAAACATCTGCGATGTGAACTCCGAGTTCGATATTGCCATTCTTTAAAGGCTTGATGTGTACTGCGTCGTCTAAGTCCTTGGCATCCGCACCGTCAATGGTAAAGGTGATTTCATCTCTCAGGTCCAGACGACCTCCCATATCCTTTTGAGACGGAGCTTCTGGCACACTTTCTGCTTCCTTGAGAACAGCTTCTGGAAATTCTGAAACAATATCCATGGATTCCAAGACTTCAAGAACGTCAATCCCAGCATCAGTCGAGTGCCCCACCACGTCTAGCACACTAGCGACAAAGAAATCATGTTTCTTACTTGGGTATTTGTCAATAAAGACCTTGAGAACTTCAGTACCTTCCAACTTGATAGCCGGTTTCTTCACATAAATCGGTTGGCTGATTTTTTGATTTTTGGAACGAATATAGCCAGCATACTTGGGCTTTTCCTGATCCAGAACAATTTGACCGACAACGGTTGTCAGGCTGTGTTCTAAGATATCAATAATTTTGGCTTCTGCAGCAGTTCCCTTGTTGCGGTCAGCAACTTTCTTTATGACCACCTCAACTGTATCGCCATCAATGGCATAGTTGACATCGTTTTTTCCTACAAAAAGATCGTCCTCTTCCCCTTCTAGAGTAACAAAGCCAAAGCCGTTTTTATGGGCATGAAAAACCCCTTTGAGGGTGATTTCATGTTTCTTCTTCTGGTCCAAGGTGAGGCTGCCATCTTCTCCAAATCGAATCTGGTGCTTTCTTTCCATCAGAGACAGGGTTTTAATCAACTCACGGAAATCCTTGGACCCATCCTTTCCGAGAGCCTGAGCCAGGTCATTTACCGTCACTCGCCCCTTCTCTTGCAAATATTCTTTAATTTTATCTTTCATGTTTTCTTTCTAGATTTTTATAATTTTTTGAATGATAACTTTAGTAAACATCATTCAAAATAAAAATAGGCTAAGACCTAGTCTCGCCCATTTCTTATCTACTTGATAATACTGTCAATGCTAAGGCAATGGCTAGCCAGAAAAAGACTAAAATACCTGTCAAACGTTGCATCACAGCTTCAAAACCACGCGCTTTACTACGTTCAAACAAATCACCTGAGCTGGCATCAAATACATTGCTGGATTGGTTCTTAGTTGGTTGCATGAAAATCGCAATCACAATCACAACAGATAATACTAATAAAATGGTTAATAATAGGTTATACATATCAAACTCCTTAAAATCCCTATTATTTTACCATAAATTCTACTTAGATTCAAGATGTAAAGTTACTTTTCTTTCCTTTGGACAATATTTTAACACCTCAATCTTGTCTGGATGGGTTTTGGAGTTCTTACTGGTTAGATAATTCATGCTGCCACAAGAGGAGCACTTGAGATTGATTTTTACTCGCACTAGATTTCCTTTACTTTTAATAATGATCTAAATTGCACTAAGTTACATAAACAACTGAAAGCTACACAGGCTGCTGTCGCATAAAAGACAGCATGGTAGCCCAAATATCCTGCAACTGCGGATCCCGCCATAGGTCCGATCACTCCACCAAGGTAAAAAAAGACTTGGTTGAAGGCGAAAATCCTTGAAATACCTGATTTTGGAGTCATTTTGCTAAGAAGCGCATTGACACCTGGTATGAGAGCTCCCGTTCCCAAACCAAAGAGAAAACGATACAAGCCAAGTTGAAGGGGGCTGGTTGCATGGGCACAAAGAAGGTAAATGATGACGGAATAAATCTGCGCTGCAACTAACAATCTCTGATTCCCTACCTTATCGCCAAGTTTTCCTAGAATTCCAGCACTCATCATGCTAGAAAACCCCATGCTGGATACGATTAATCCTGATACAAAGAGGAGATTTTCGGACTGCCCTAAGTCCCGCACATAGAGAGCTAGAATGGGACCAATTGATTGAGCTGAAAATTGAATGACAAAGCTCGTCAAAAATAGGTTTACTAAGAGCCTAGGATACTTGAAAGAAGAAAATACTTCTTTCGTTGGGATAGCCTTCTCCTTAGCAACTGGCTGAAAATCTTCCTTGATAAAGAAAATAGTTAGGATTGCAGCTAAAAATAAGAAAGCGCCTACCAATAAAAAAACATTACGAATGCCAAAAATTTCAGCAATAAAGCCTCCAACAAAGGGGCCCGTCAGTGTTCCCGCAACTACACCTGTAGATAAAGTCCCCAGAGCCGCTCCAGACTTATCTTTAGGTACCTGACTAGCAATCAAGGCTGTTGCATTGGGGACAAATCCAGTAAATACACCATTGAGCAAGCGCAAAAAGAGTAGCCAATAGATATTTGGCACGAAGGCCAAACCTCCCATCGTAATGGTCATGGCAAGACCTGCTCGAATCATCATGGGTTTTCGACCGTACTTGTCAGCAAGAATACCCCAGATAGGAGAAACTAGAGCTGCTGAAACAGCCGAAACTGAGATGGCTAATCCAGCATAAAAAGCAACTTGATCCCCTTCAATTCCCAACTGCTCTACAAAGATAGGCATGAAAGGGACGACCAAGGAAATACTAGCTCCCGTTAGAAAACTACCAAACCAGGCGACACGAAGATTCTCTTTCCAACTAATCTCTTGCACAGCTATCGCCTCCTTCAAGTAACTTCACTACTTGAGCCACAAGCTGATCACGACTGCCATTATTGTCTAATATATGGCTCGCCAATTTTTTCTTTTCTTCTAAAGACCATTGGGCGGCCAAACGGGACTCTGCTACTTCCTTAGAAAGATGATCCCGTTTCATGAAACGTTCCACCTGAACATCACGGTCCACATAGACCAGCCACGTTTCATCAAACCAAGCACTGTAGTCCTGTTCAAAAAGTAGGGGAATATCCATGAAAAAAACCGTTTCTGTCTGAGTCAACTGGTCTCTCAGTGCAGCCAATTCCTCACGAATAATCTTTCCTTGGGTTTGCTTAGACCATTCTCGTTCTTCAGGGTTTGAAAAGATGAGACTAGCTAGGAGAGGGCGATTGAGTTCTCCATTTTCGAGGATAATTTCCTGCCCAAAGTGCTGAACTAAGAGCTGATAAAGACGACCACCAGGTTTCTGTAGTTGGTGGACGACTGCGTCAGCATCGACCACTTGAAAACCTTGCTCTCTTAGGAAATTTGTCACAGTTGACTTACCAGAAGCAATCCCTCCTGTGATTCCGATGATTTTTCCCATCAGCCCCTCCTTTGACACTGAGGACAAAAATGAGTGCCCCTTCCACCGAGCTGGAATTTCTCAATCATTGTCCCACAGCGGGAACACGCTTGCCCAGTCTTATCATAGACCTGATGGAAATCCTGCATGGTTCCGTCTTCCCCAAAGGCATTGGTATAGGTCCGAATAGTTGAGCCCCCGTTTTCAACAGCCTGACCCAAAACAGCAATGGTCTGGTCATGAATAGCTGACGCTTCTTCTGCCGTCAAAGTCTGGGAAGGTCTAGCTGGATGAACCTGAGCTCGCCAGAGGACCTCATCCACATAGATATTGCCAAGACCAGCTACCAAGGTTTGGTCTAGGAGGTGGGATTTGATTGGCTTTTTAGATTTGGCTAGGGCAGCTTGAAAGACCTGCAAATCAAAGTCCTGCTCTCTTGGCTCAGGACCTAGTTTCTTAGAAATAAAGTAGACATCCAAAAGGTCGGGTGTCAACAGTTCCATGGTACCAAACTTGCGTACATCCTCATAAACAAGCGTGCCTCCATCTTCAAACCGAATGAAAATATGGGCATGCTTGCGTTCAGGAACCTGGTCTGGATAGTAAAAATACTTGCCCTCCATCCGCAGATGGGAAATCAAGACCTTGTCTGTTAGGTAAAAAAGCAAATATTTTCCACGACGTCCCATGGACTCAATTACTTGGCCATTTAGTTCCTTTTGAAACTCGTCCAAATCTGTCTTGACCATCTTGGGATAACGAATCTCTACACTCGAAATCTTCTTTCCCAAAATCAATTTTTCTAAGCCACGACGAACGGTTTCAACCTCTGGTAATTCAGGCATAAATCCTCCTTCTGTAAAAACAAGAAGCAGGCATGAGCCCACCTCTACTTAGTATTCTTTTTCATTATAACCAAAATCAGCCAAATCTAGCTTTTTATCACGCCAGTTTTTCTTGACCTTGACCCAAGTTTCTAGGAAGACCTTGTCTCCTAGCATGAGTTCGATATCACGACGAGCCATGGTCCCAATTTTCTTGAGCATGGCGCCACCTTTTCCGATGATAATGCCTTTTTGGCTATCGCGCTCGACCATGATGGTTGCTCGGATATGAACCTTGTCGGTCTCTTCATCACGCTTCATAGAGTCAACCACTACTGCAACTGAGTGAGGGATTTCTTCACGCGTTAGGTGCAAGACTTTCTCACGAATCATTTCTGAAACCAAGAAACGCTCAGGATGATCTGTGATTTGATCAGATGGGAAATACTGGAAACCTTCCTCTAGATTTTCACTGAGGATGTCAATTAAACGAGAAACGTTATTTCCCTGAAGGGCTGAGATCGGAACAATCTCCTTAAAGTCCATCTGGTTACGGAAGTCATCAATCTGAGTCAAAAGCTGGTCTGGATGGACCTTGTCAATCTTATTGACCACCAAAATAACTGGAACCTTGGCAGCCTTCAGACGCTCGATAATCATATCGTCGCCCTTACCACGTGGCTCATCAGCTGGCACCATGAATAGAACAGTATCCACTTCACGCAGAGTACTGTAGGCAGATTCCACCATAAAATCTCCAAGAGCCGTCTTAGGCTTGTGAATCCCCGGCGTGTCGATAAAGACGATTTGCTCCTTATCCGTGGTGTAAATCCCCATGATTTTATTGCGCGTTGTCTGCGCCTTGTCACTCATAATGGCAATCTTTTGCCCCATGACGTGATTCAAAAAGGTTGACTTCCCAACATTGGGACGTCCCAAAATAGCTACAAAGCCAGATTTAAATGTCATAATTTCCTCTTATTGTTTAAAATAATAAATCCCAAATGCGTGGGAGAAAGATAAGTGCACCAATCACTGCAGCAAGAAGGGAAACCACAAGTACGGCACCAGCTGCCATATCCTTGGCTTTCTTTGCCAACATAGAAAAGTGATAGTGACTGGCTAGATCCACCACATTTTCAATAGCAGAGTTAATAATTTCAAAGGCTACTACCAAGAAAATGCTCATCAGGAGAAAGAGCCATTCGATTCGTGACACCTGAAAAACAAAACCTGCAAGGATGACTACTAGAGCCGTCACTGCATGTTTTCGCATATTACGTTCTTCCTTGAAAGCAGTCAGAATTCCTGTAAGAGCAAATTCTAAACTGGATATCAGGTCACGATTTTTCCATTTTCGTTTATTGTCTTGTGAGTCCATAGGCTGTCAAAATTTCTTCTTGTAAACCGAACATCTCCGCTTCTTCTTCCGGAGTGTAGTGATCGTAGCTGTTAATGTGTAAAAAGCCGTGTACTGCCAAGAAGCCCATCTCACGCTCAAAGCTGTGACCGTATTCCTCAGCCTGCTCATGCGCTTTATCGATAGAGATGAAAAGTTCCCCAATATAGGCATCGAACTCAGACATCATTTCTGCTAATTCAGGGTTTTCAAGCAAATCTTCCTCGTCAAAAGTAATGTCCAATTCCGGTTTATATTCAAGGCTGATGACATCTGTCGGGCGATCTGTATCACGGTACTCGAGGTTGAGTTCGTGACTACGCTCATTGGTCACAAAAGTAACTGCCATCTCCTTGTCTTCTTTTCCTATTTTTTGGGCTGCAAATTCCAAAATTTCTTGGGTTTGGTGCAAGATTTCTTGTGAAACTTGACCAGTTTCATCTACCATTTCAATATACATGTGCTTCTCGATTCTCTTTACTTGGCTTTATTATACCATATTTCCATGATTTTATTCTACCTTTTTGATATAATACTATGGAATACAATCACAAGGAGAGAACGATGTCATTTGACGGATTTTTTTTACACCACATGATTGAGGAATTGCGAAGAGAGTTGGTCAATGGTCGCATCCAGAAAATCAATCAACCTTTTGAACAAGAGTTGGTCTTGCAAATCCGCAGCAATCGCCAAAGCCATCGCCTGCTCCTCTCTGCTCATCCCGTTTTTGGTCGCATCCAGCTGACCCAAACAACCTTTGAAAATCCAGCCCAACCTTCCACTTTTATCATGGTTTTGAGAAAGTATTTGCAGGGTGCCCTGATTGAGTCGATCGAGCAAATCGAAAATGACCGTATTGTGGAAATTACCGTTTCCAATAAAAACGAGATTGGGGACCATATTCAGGCTACCTTGATTATCGAAATCATGGGCAAACACAGTAATATTCTCCTCGTGGATAAAAGCAGCCATAGAATCCTCGAAGTTATTAAACACGTTGGCTTTTCACAAAATAGCTACCGCACCTTGCTCCCCGGATCGACCTATCTCGCTCCACCAAGCACCGAGTCTCTCAATCCATTTACCGTCAAGGATGAAAAGCTCTTTGAAATCCTGCAAACACAGGAACTAACAGCAAAAAATCTTCAAAGTCTCTTTCAAGGTCTAGGACGTGATACGGCAAATGAATTGGAAAACATTCTTGTCAGTGATAAACTGTCTACTTTCCGAAACTTCTTCGGGCAAGAAACCAAGCCTTTCCTAACGGAGACTTCTTTCAGCCCAGTTCCTTTTGCAAATCAGGTGGGAGAGCCTTTTGCCAGTCTCTCTGATCTTCTGGATACCTATTACAAAGATAAGGCAGAGCGCGATCGCGTCAAACAGCAAGCCAGTGAGCTCATTCGCCGTGTTGAAAATGAACTTCAAAAAAATCGTCATAAGCTAAAAAAACAAGAAAAAGAGTTACTAGCGACAGACAATGCTGAGGAATTTCGCCAAAAAGGGGAATTGCTGACAACCTTCCTCCACCAAGTGCCTAATGACCAAGATCAGGTTACCTTGGACAACTACTACACCAACCAACCTATCACCATTGCGCTTGATAAGGCCTTGACTCCCAGCCAGAATGCTCAACGCTACTTTAAACGCTATCAGAAGCTCAAAGAAGCTGTCAAATACCTGACTGAGTTGATCGAAGAAACCAAGGCCACCATTCTTTATCTAGAAAGTGTCGAAACCGTACTCAACCAAGCTGGACTGGAAGAAATCGCTGAAATCCGTGAAGAATTGATCCAAACAGGCTTCATTAGAAGACGCCAACGCGAGAAAATTCAGAAACGCAAAAAACCAGAACAGTATCTGGCGAGCGATGGCAAGACCATCATCTATGTCGGTCGAAACAATCTTCAAAATGAAGAGTTGACCTTTAAAATGGCCCGCAAGGAGGAACTTTGGTTCCATGCCAAGGACATCCCTGGAAGCCACGTCGTCATCTCAGGAAATCTTGATCCATCTGATGAAGTCAAGACAGATGCAGCTGAACTAGCTGCCTACTTCTCCAAAGGGCGTTTGTCAAATCTAGTTCAAGTGGATATGATTGAAGTCAAGAAACTCAACAAACCAACTGGTGGAAAACCTGGCTTTGTAACCTACACAGGACAAAAGACCCTCCGCGTTACACCAGACCCAGAAAAAATCGCATCTATGAAAAAATCCTGATTCAACTTGAAATCAGGATTTTCTTTTACATTTCACTCTGCAATCAAGGTTTCCAAGCCGACTTTCATCATATCAGTGAAGGTGTTTTGATTTTCTCAGCCAGTTTTTAGTAACTCTTAAAGAGCGAGATTTTGGCCAATAAATGAGATAGTTTTCTCTTTCAAGTAACAAGATTTTGTTGCTATCTTCTAAAATTCTTTTATTGTCTCAATTTCGAAAAGACTTCCCCAATCTTGCCTTCAATGACCAATGTAGCTTGGCTGTCTTGTGGAATACTGGTTTTATTGATAAGGACCAGATTTGTCCCAGAAAAATAGTTTACTAGGCTAGCTGCAGGATAAACAACCAAGGAAGTCCCACCAATAATCAGCAAGTCTGCTTGCCGAATAGCTTGTGCAGCTTGACTAAAGACATCCATGTCAAGTGATTCTTCATACAAGGTCACGTCAGGCTTGACCACCTTACCACAGTCTAAGCAGTTGGGAACAGGTCCCTCGAGGGCCAGAAAGGCAGTTAAGTCATAGAAACGATGACAACCTAGGCAGTAATTTCGGTCCGCACTCCCATGCAATTTAAAGACCTTCTGAGAGCCAGCCATTTCATGAAGACTATCGATATTTTGTGTCACAACAGCCTTTAGCTTACCTGTCTTTTCCAAAGCAGCTAGATAAGTATGAGCAGCATTAGGCTTGGCTTCTGGATAAATCAGGTATTTCTTATAAAAGTCAAAAAAATCTTCTGGATAGCGCTCAAACATGGTCCGAGAAACGAGTTGCTCTGCCGTAAAATGACGGCCTAACTGATGACTATAAACACCATCTGAACTACGAAAATCTGGGATATTAGACTCGGTTGACACTCCTGCCCCTCCAAAGAAAACAATCCGTTGGCTTTGATCTATCAAGTCTTGTAATTGTTCAATTTTATCCATCACATTTCTCCTTAAGCTGGGTTCTAAAAAAGTTGAAAATCAATAGTTGGATTTTCAACTCTTTCTTTATCATTGCTAAGATATTGAAAATAAATCACTTACAACAGTTCTTGTAGCTAATGTAATTGAAAAGCTATTCTCTGATTACTCTGCAATCAAGGTTTCCAATCCAACCTTCATCATATCAGTGAAGGTATTTTGGCGTTCTTCTGCAGTAGTGTCTTCATCTGGATTGACCAAGCTATCAGAAATGGTCATGATTGCAAGAGCATCAACGTGGTGTTGGGAAGCAAGATAGTAAAGAGCTGCTGCTTCCATTTCCACAGCCTTAACTCCCCATTTACCAAGCTCGATGTTCTTTTCAAAGTAGTTTGAGTAAAAGACATCTGACGACAAAACGTTCCCAACGTGGGTAGTCATACCGAGTTCTTTGGCGATATGGTAGGCCTTATCTAGTAAATCAAAGCTAGCGATTTGTGGAAAATCATACTGTGGCCAGTCGTTTCGGATGATGTTTGAGTTAGTTGCAGCTGCTTGCGCCAAAACCAATTCACGAACGTGAACATCCTCATTCAAGGAACCAGCAGTTCCGACACGGATCAATTTCTTCACTCCGTAGTCTACAATCAATTCACGGGCATAGATAGAGATTGATGGCATCCCCATCCCAGTTCCCATGACAGATACACGGTGGCCCTTGTAAGTACCAGTGTAGCCAAACATGTTACGAACTTCGTTAAAACAAACAGCATCTTCAAGGAAATTCTCCGCAATAAACTTAGCACGAAGAGGATCCCCCGGAAGAAGAATTTTATCAGCAATTTCACCCTGCTGAGCAGCAATATGGATAGACATAGTTAAGATATAAAGGGCGACAGAGAACAAAGTAAAAATAGGAAACTGACGAAGCATCGCAGATGCTAGACAGTTTATCTTTTTTACACAGTTCTCCGCCCGTATTCAGTTCAGCAAATACGGTTTACCCATCCTTTCTTTATTTTATGATGATTAGAGAGCGACAAGAAAACGACTGAAAATTAGGAATCTGACGAGAAATCCTGATTTCTCAATCAGATTATCTATTTTCCGAGTTTTCCGCTCGTGTTCAAATTAGAACACTTCGCTCTACCTTTCTTTATTTATTTTTATATTTCATAGCTAGGAAAAATCGTATTCAATCATGACTCCGATAAGCCTACTACATTTTTATTTAAAACAGTTATTGATAAACTAACAATAATTTTTAATCTTTTAAGATAAATCCTTGATTAGAAGAAACGGGTATTTCCTACCTAATTACTTTATTCTTTGACATCTTACACAGTATGCTAGCCCAAGGAAAACGGTCTAACACCTTTGCAAAACCATAAGCTAGGAAAGCAGTTACTAAGAGATACGGAAGAGAATCTAAACCTAGCCCAGTGAAACCTATAACTAATCCGGTTGCAGAAATGGGCGCCCTCAAGGTCACAGATAAAAAGCAAACAGATCCCAAAAGTAAAACGGTTGGCTGACTGTCCAAACCTAGAATCATGCCCAAGAGAGCAGCTCCAGCCATCCCCAAGGCAAAAGATGGCGTAAGAGTACCACCATAGGCCCCTGCCCAAAGGATAATAAGAACGACCACTGCTTTTAGGAAAAACATGAGAAGCACTGTTTGACCACTGCTATCATTTAAAATTTCCTGAGCCATCATGCGTCCATTGCCAAGTAGATGTGGAAAGTAACTTGCCAGACCAACAAGAAAAAGAAAAGCTGAGGGCAATGTGAGAAGTATTCGTTTATCTTTTATCCTGTTTGAAGACACTTTTTTACTTAAACGACCAAAAAGCCAAGCTAGGGGGGTTAAGAAAAGAAGTAATAAAGGGACAATCCACACTTCCTTTAATGACCATGCAATAGCTGGAATCTGGTAGAGAGCATGATCTGAAATAACCAATCCTGCTGTATAGGTTGACACATAGGTAGTCAAACCGACAAATACAAATCGCTTGATAGATAAAGTAATTCCTAGAGTCTCAAAAACGAAGAAAACACTTGTTAATGGAACCTGATAAACAGCCGCTAAACCAGCACCAGCACCACAAGCAAGGAGAAAGATGCGATCCTTCATAGACAGTATACATATTTTTCCAATTGGCCCTGCAAATAGGGTTCCAATCTCTCGTGGCGCAGCTTCTTTTCCAATAGGCGCTCCCCCTCCAACTGCAATAATCTGCCAAATTGAATGAAATAGCTGTCTTAAAAAATGAAGCTTGTATTGTGAAGTCTCATCCTTCATCTGAGCTTTGATGGAATAAATCTTCGACCCTTTTTGCAAGAAGTACCAGACTAAGGACGAGCTAAGACCCACGATTATTAAACTTAGTCCTATCCGTGAGGAGGCAACTCCATCTGTCAGAAATCCACTATGATGCTCTGACTGACCAAAAGCTAGCCCCTCCACCATCTCTAAAAGATAATGGAGAAATATACCAGATAAACCCGAAACTATTCCTTGCAGAATTACTGCTATGAATAATCTAAAATTATAAGGGATTTTTCGAAAAATACTCCTCAATTCTATTAACATGATTACAATTCAGCAAGAATAGCTTTCAGCAAGCCTTTGAAGTCGCCTTTAACACGTTCTGTTACTTCCACAACTTCTTCGTGGTTGAGTTCTTCTTGGAAACCAGCAGCATGGTTCGTGATACATGAAATACCGAGAACTTTCAAGCCTGAGTGGGCGGCAACAATAACTTCAGGAACAGTGGACATACCAACTGCATCTGCTCCCAGTGTCTTATAGGCGCGAATTTCTGCTGGGGTTTCATAAGTCGGACCTGTTACACCAATATAGACACCTTCATCAAGCTTGATACCAAGTTTCTTAGCCACTTCATGGGCAGTAGCACGATATTCTGGAGTGTAGGCTTTAGACATATCTGGGAAACGTGGACCAAAATCATCCAAGTTTTCACCCATCAATGGGTTCTGCCCCGTCATATTGATATGGTCTGAGATAGCCATCAAGGTACCAGGACCAAATCCAATACCACCAGCAGCATTGGTTACAATGACACCTTCGCAACCCAAGACTTTCATCACACGAACTGGGAAAGTCACGACTTCAAGAGGATTTCCTTCGTAGAAATGGAAACGACCTTGAAGAGCCAAGACCTTGCGACCTGCAAGTTCTCCATATACCAATTTACCAGCGTGTCCGACTACTGTCGAACGACCCCAGTTTGGAATATCTGCATAGTCTACTACAACTGGATTTTCGATTTCTTCTGCCAATTCTCCAAGTCCTGATCCAAGGATTAAACCAAACTCAGGCGCTTGGATTCCTTTTTCTTTCAGGAAAGCAGCTGTTTCTTTGATCTTATCTAAAAATGTCATTCTGTGTCTCCTTTATTATTTTTTAGCATTTGACCGATTTTGTCAAAGGTTTTTGCATTGCGAATGGTGATGTTGCGATAAAAAGGCATCTTGAGCAAGTGCTTATGATAGGCAGTTGCATAGTAGGATTCTTCAGAAAATTTCCCCCAGAAAATCCCATGTTTTCCAAAATGAACCACTTCATCTTTCAGTTCCAAACTGTTCACTTTCTCGATGACTTGATCCACATCCAAGCTCTCCGTGTAGAAGAGGACATCTTTTCGAGCCAGGTCTTTAGTCCACCAATCTGGCAGATTCTCCAGCTCTGCTTCATAATCTTCCTGACTCAGCAAAGAAAAGCTCTGAATAAATGGATAATGGACTTCAAAGAAAGCCTCTAACTTTTCAACCAATCGGGCTTTGGGGTCTGTCGAAGTAAAGAAAATATTGCCACTGTTGATGTAGGTCTCAAGCTTTTCCAGTCCCAACTCTGTCAGTTCTTGACGAAGTTGCGCCATGACAACCTTATTTTTCCCACCGACATTAATGCCCCGAACAAGTAAAGCATATTGCGTCATCTTATACCAATTTATCTAAGAAACTTTCACCAATCATGGCAGTTTCAACACCAAAGTTATCCGCAACTGTTGCTGAGATATCTGCAAAATGTCCAACTGGAATGACACCATTTCCCTTAAAGCTAGGGCTGTAAGCTAAAAGTGGGATATATTCACGAGTATGGTCTGTTCCTGCATAAGTTGGGTCATTTCCATGGTCCGCAGTAATCAAGAGAAGGTCGTTCTCTCTCATGGCAGCGATAATTTCAGGCAAGCGCTCATCGAACTCATGCAAGCAATCACGGTAACCATGAGCATTGCGGCGGTGGCCGTAAAGGGCATCAAAGTCAACTAAGTTTGTGAAGGAGAATCCTTTTTCAAACTCAGCAAGTCCCATAGTCTTCAATAATGTATCAATTCCGTGGCTGTTTGACTTGTTGTGGCCCATGTCATGATTGATACCAGCACCGTTAAAGATATCGTTGATTTTACCAACAGCGTAAGTATCGATACCAGCTTCGTTCAATTTATCCAAAACAGTTGGAGCAAATGGAGAAACGGCCAAGTCACGACGATTTGCTGTACGAGTGAAGTTACCTGGCTCACCAACATATGGACGGGCAATGATACGACCTAAAAGGGCAGGACGCTCAAGGGTAATCGAACGAGCGTATTCACAGATACGGTACAATTCATCCAAAGGAATGATGTCTTCGTGGGCAGCAATTTGCAAAACAGGGTCAGCTGAAGTATAGATAATCAACTCTCCAGTTTCCATTTGACGTGGTCCGAAATCATCGATAACAGCCGTACCTGAGTAAGGTTTGTTGGCTTCACGAATGACCTTACGTCCTGAAAATTCTTCGATTTTTGTCAGGATTTCTTCTGGGAATCCGTTCCAGAAAGTATCGAAAGGCTCGGTAATGTTGAGTCCCATGATTTCCCAGTGACCAGTCATGGTATCTTTACCAAGGGAAACTTCTTCCAATTTTGTTGCATAACCTGTTGGATTGCTTTCAGCTGGTACAGTCTTTAGAGGAGTTTCACGTGGAATATTTCCTAGACCGATTTTGGCCATGTTTGGCACATTCAAACCAACTGTTTTGGAAATGTGTCCCAGTGTGTCAGAAGCTCCGTCTGGAACTCCTGCATTGACAAAGTTATTGGCATCTGGTGCAGCACCGATTCCCACAGAATCCAGTACCACCAAGTGAATACGATTAAATTTTGACATAGTCTGTCTCCTTATTTTTTTGATTAGTTTGCTTTTTTTGAAGTTAAAATCTGAACACCATCTCGTCCCGCTACGATGACCTTATCCACCATTTGGTTGAACAAGCCATGCTCTACGACACCAACGACATGGTCCAATTCTTGTCCGAAGGCAATCGGATCTTCAATGACATCCAAGGCTAGGTCAATGATAAAGTTCTGCATATCGGTCACAAAACGTTGGCCGTCTTTTTCACGGAAACTTGGTTTGTAGCCAGCTCGCTCAAACCGACGAAAGACCTGTTCTGCACCATACTGAACCACTTCTACAGGCAATTTAAAAGCACCTAGTTTCTCTACCAGTTTGCTTTCATCGACCACCCAAATGTATTCTTTTGAGGGCGTTGCGACAACCTTCTCCATCAGAAGGGCACCACCACCACCTTTGATCCCGTTGGACTGACTATCTACTTCATCCGCCCCGTCAACCGTCACATCGACAAAGTCTACTTGATCAATCGACTTGAGCGGGATGTTAAGACCTTCAGCCTGTTTACTGGTCACACTGGAAGTCGTTACAGCAGTAATCTGCAAACCTTCTTCCTTAATCCGACGACCGATTTCTTCTACGAAATAGTAAGCAGTTGATCCAGTACCGAGTCCAACAACCATACCATCCTTGACAAACTCAGCAGCCTTGATACCTGCTATCTTTTTCAGATTCTCCACTTAAACACCTCCATTAAAGAGCTATTTTTATTATAACATGTATCCGTTTTTATTTCATGGATACACTGGAAAAACCCGAACATTTTTATTTCGGGTTTTGGTGTCCTATTTAACCATATCAGGATCGTAATCATAGAATCCTGTATCGAGGAAACGGTTTTTAGGGTGTAACTTGCGCACTTCCTCATCTAACAAGAAGGCTTGGTCATGGCTAAAGTTGCCCTCTTGGATCAAGCCACGTGCTTGGATAAAGAGTTTAGCAATTTCTACAAAATTCTGACCAGGTGTGTAGAGCCCCTCTAGCTTCCAGTGAGTAAAACCATGCTCCACCAATTCTGTCAATTTGGTCATCAAATCAAGGTCGTTATTTGCAAAAATGTGGGTCCCATGATTGTCTTCAAAGATAGAGTAATGGCTCTCAGGGTCACTCGGTTCTGCTAAGAAGAGGTCACGTTTACGTGTCTTTTCATCATCGATGTGCGTGAAGTTATAGTAGTTTTGCAAGAGCGGACGCTTAGAATGATGAATGACACTAGCTCCATAAACCAATACTTCAGCAGGAATTTCCAAAATCTCTGGCATCTTGAAGAGTTCAGCAGATGGAATTTCACGCGCCAAAACAGCCTCAGAGGCGCCTGCCTTTTGACCCCAGAAGTTAATCTGACGACTGCTTGTCACCATGGTTGAAGCATCGTAGATGGTCTTAAAGGAATAGCCATCACGGTTGACCACATAAAAGACACCTGCATCCCCAACTGTGATGTAGTCTGTCTTAATTTCTTCCAAGAAGTCTAGGAAGGGCTTGATACGGTCCATCATGTCTTGGTGCATAAGGGCATTGACCGCAACGATCAATTCCTTGCCTGCTTCATGAACCAGCTTAGCGATGGTGCGTAACTCTTCATAGCTAAAGGTTGTTGGCAGACGAAGTCCAAAATCTTTCTCACCAACATAGATACGGTCTACGCCGGCTTCGAGTAACTGTTCAACTTGTTCAATACTTTCAGCAGTTGCTGTAATGATAATCTTTTCCATAAGAAAAATTATACCACATTTCTCAAAAATCAGCTATGGGTACTGGGAGTTTCACAAAAAGTTAAACTTGTTTCTATCTTTTCCAATCAAAAAAGTGAACAGTAACTTGTACCATTCACTCTATTTTATGCATGTGTTTCTTCAACTAGGTGGCCATCATTCATGACATAAATACGGTCAACCTTATCAAGAAGGCGTGTATCATGAGTGATCATGACAACTCCTCTTCCTTGTTCATGGGCAATGGCAGCCAGCATCTCCGTTACTTGGTAAGCACGCTCGGTATCTAGACTGGCTGTCGGCTCATCTGCAAGCACAATGCTTGGATTGTTATAGAGCGCTCTAGCAATCGCGGCACGTTGACGTTCGCCACCCGATAGAGCTTTGGGATAATGATTTTGAACTTTTTCCAAATCCAACAAGTCAAAGAGTTCTTTTCGGTCACTTTTACTATTTTTTCCCTTATCTAGTCTGTCTATCAAATCCAGCTGTTCCTTGACCGTTAGAAAAGGAATTAAGTTTGAAGCCTGGAGAATGAAACCAAACTCTCTAAAACGGAGATCTGTTTTTTCCTTCTCCGTCAAACTGCCTGTTTCCTTCCCCTTTACCAAAATTTTTCCACTCGATGCTCCCTGAAGTTGTCCTAGAGTCGTTAGAAAAGTCGTCTTTCCAGAGCCAGAAGGCCCGACGATAGCTACGAACTCTCCCGCATTTAGCTGAAAATTCGTCTCATGCAGGGCTACGACTCTCATCTTTCCTTCCCCGTAGGTTTTTGTCACTTGATTCATTTCAATCAATGCTGTCATACTATTCTCCTTATCATTCTGCAATCGCAGTAATCGGGTCTACCTTTAGCAAGCGTGGAAGTGAAATGACACCACCTAGAAGGGCCATCAAGGAAATTACCAAGCTTAGGACAGAGTAGGCTATCCAACTTGGATAGAAAAAGAAGGTAGCTGGTAAGACTAAAATCACTCCTCCGATTGCCAGCAAGGCTAAAGCAATCCCCATACCAGCTAGGAGGAAGATTTGACAGAACAGAGACCATACAATGGTTTTGATCTGTATCCCCTGAGCCCGCATTATTCCATAAAGGCCTAGTTTTTGGATGGTAATGATATAAACAAAAATTCCCACAATCAAGCCTGTAATGACAATCATAGCAAGAATCATTCCTGAAAATACATTAACCTGAGGTGTGTAACCAGGAATTTTCGATATCATTTTTGGAATGGAAATCTGTTTCAATCCATCGCCAGACACTTCTATGTCATTTTTCAATACCAAGGCAGAGACGGAACGATTGGCCTTCAAGGTTCCTTGTAAGGTCCAATAAGTTGTCAGACTCGTAAAGACAACAGGCTCTGTGAAAAATTTATTTCCTTGAGTCAGGCCTACAATCTTGTAACTTGTCTCGCTTCCATTGAGCTGAATGGCATCACCTAGCTTCATCCCATAGTTCTCAAAAGACTGATCCACGACAACCTCATCATCTCTTTCAGGATAACGACCCTCCGTCAAACTAGGAGAGATAAAAGAGTCCCAGTCTTGAGCAAAGATGGAAACGTTGATCTTTTCACTACCATCGACTAGATTGGTCACAGCGAACATATAGCCCAATGGAGCAGCCTCTTCAGAACTCTTTTCCTTGTAGTCCTTTTCAGGAATAAAGGATGCCGTCAAATTATCATTTGCGTAGTCGGATAAAACGACACCCGTCGCTTTCCAATTATCAATAGCTGCTCGGTTGTTTCGCACAAGACCAAGAGCTAGACTGGTCATAAAAAAGACCATAAAAGCGATAAGAAAAATGGTAGTTAGAATCAAACTATATCGAAGTTTGTTTCGTAATATCTCTTTGATAGCAAGATACATGCTTATCTCCTTTTACTTTTCCCAGAGGTAGTTTAAAAGCCACCCAGTCCAATAGACAGAATCTCTGTCTTATCATCCATTCAAAACAACTCCTACCAATACTCTTCAAAAGTATCCAGGTAGCAACTCAACAAATTATCTTAGGAAAAAGCCTCAGCTTGCTATCAATTTATATAAGTTATCCTTTCCTTTCTCAGTATATTTATAATAGAGAAGGTTAGGTCATCTGTTTTAAGTGTAACATCCATGCTACCATTTTCCCTTGTAGGTGTCAAGAGAGCGACTTAGAAGATGATAAGAGACTTTAGTAGTTTTGTAACAAATCTGTAATAATTCTCTGCATAAAAAATGATAAAATAGTTATGTACTGTTAAGGAGAGAATCATGTCCGCAAGAAAACTAGAAGCTTATGAGTTTGAACAAGCTCCCGAATCAAATCAAACTCCGCTTTATCAAGATTATACACCAGAAGCCCCAGTCGGCCCTAACCTAAAAGAGATTTTATTTTTTGTAAATATCGCTTGTTTCTGTATTTTTATGGTGCTTTTTAGCTTTATCTTTTTAGCCTTAAAATTAAATACAGCTTTATCATTTATCGCTGCTATGGCAACAAGCTTCGCACTTTTACAACTTCAAAGAAAGATAATGAAACGAAAACTTTCAAAATAAAGGTTGGTACTACTACCAACCTCTTTTCTAGTTATCTAAAAAGACAGTTCTATAACTGTCTTTTTTATTTATTCTTTCGTTTTGAAGGAGATTGGATGGCAATCTTAACTTCAAAAATTGTTCCTCTAGGTTTGTTATCTTTTACGGTAATCGTTCCTCTTAAGGCATCTACGATTTGCTTGGCCAAAGATAGTCCCAGGCCGAAACCACCTTTCTGACGGGTTCTTGCCTTGTCTACACGATAAAAACGGTCAAAGATTTTCTTCTTATCGGCAGCTGAGATTCCAATTCCATTATCCGTCACTGTAAGATAGAGGTGGCGATCTGTAGCATGAACTACAAACTCAATCTTGCCATCTTCTTCAGTATACTTGATGGCATTATCAAACAAGATAGTCATGAGTTGTTTTAAGAGCAACTGATCGGTCATGAATGGACGGTAAATTCGATTTTCATAGTTGAAAACACGATCATTTTCAGAAGCAATCAACTCATAGTTGGCAAAGGTTGTTTTAAAGAATTGTGGAGAAACTTCTGCTATTTCTGGTTTGATTCCATCATCGCGACGTGCAAGGTTGAGAAGATTGGTCGTGAGGAAACGCATATTGCGAACCTCTTCAAGACTGGAAGCGATACTTTCGCTGGATTCCATGATTGTTGCCTCTGGTTTTCGAAAGAGATTCTCTAAACGATTTTGTAAAACGGCCAAAGGCGTTCTCAGTTCGTGACTCGCATTTTCAACAAAGGACTTCTGCTTTTGCATGCTTTCCAGTAGCGGTTTGACACTGACACGTGCCAGGTAAACACTGGCAATTAAAGACAGGAGCCAGAAACTCGCCATCACTACAACAATTAAATGCTCGTGTTTTTGGCTGATTTGCTCAAGCTGGCTGGTATTGATTAGAACCGCCGCATATTTGACATTACTTGATACGGTGGAAGAGTTGGTTTCCATCAAGACCATTCGATAGGTTTCTTCCTGACCATAGCTGTTGAAAACTTGGATTTGCCGAATATGATTCAACTCTTTCTTGTCCAGCTTGATCTTATCCAAACCTAAAAAGCGATTGCCCAGTAAGAGTTGGTTAAAATCTTTGTCAAAGAGCAAGACTTCCGTATTGGAGCTGACATTGGGCTTGATTTCAGCCTTGCTGGCATCCGCTGTTGCGGGTTGGATATCCTTGACCTCTTCAGTTGCCCGATTAAGGGCTAACTGGATAACCGCTTGGGGACTACTACTAAGGGCTTGTAGTTTTTCATCTACAGAGGTGTAGAGACTCGAATGCATGACCTGAAGGATAATCAAGGTCATAGCAGAGAAAATCAAGGTGAACACTCCAAAGTTTCGAATGAAATAGCTAAAATCATCCGCATACCATGTTTTTTTTAATTTATTGAACATCTTTTAAAATATACCCGACACTACGCAAGGTTTGAAGATTTTCAGCAAAGGCTGTACCCTTCAGTTTCTTACGAACTTTTGAAACATAGACTTCTACAACGGAAATAGTCGTATCGCTATCAAATCCCCATAGACGGTCAAAAATTTGTGTCTTGGGAAGAATAACATTTTGATTTTGAAGGAAGTAAACCAATAACTCAAACTCTTTTCCGAGCAGTTCCACAGGCGTGTCTTCCACCTTCACTTCATTCGTTGAAAGATTGACGACTACATCCCCATAGGTCAAGGTATTTTCGTTAAACTTTCCTGAACGCTTGAGAAGGGCTTGAATCCGCATTTTGAGTTCTTCTAGGTAGAAAGGTTTGGTGAGATAGTCATCCGCTCCCAACTCAAAACCATGTCCCTTGTCATCCAAACTCTCTTTGGCAGTCATGATAAGAACTGGTGTCGTAATTCCTTTTTCTCGCAACTCTTTCAAGACTTGGAAACCATTTTTTTCAGGCAACATCAGGTCAAGCAAAATCAAGTCATAAACGCCACTTTCAGCTTCGTAGAGCCCTTCTTCTCCATCAAAAACCTGCATGACATCTGCAAAATCATCCAAAAAGTCAAATACTGAGTTTGACAGACCTAGGTCATCTTCTACTAATAAGATTTTTATCATCAGAAACTCCTCCTTGTTATGATTATTATACCAAAATTGCCTTAAAAAAAACTCAACTCTCTCTTCTTTTAAGATAGAAAGTTGAGTTTTTGTTTACATTTTGAACGAATTAAGCCTTGCCATATTGGGCTACAACAGCTTCGACTGCTGCTTTCTCACGCTTAATCAAGTCAACACGCGCTGCGATATCCTTGATCCCCATGCGGATATTACGGCTAAGAGCTAGGTCAGAAAGTTGCGGTTCAAAGAATTCCTTATACTCAGCCAAGCGTTCTTCTGTTTTAAAGATGTGTGATGGGAAGATGACAAAGCTATCAAAGCTCATATCCCCACCAAGAGCTGCCTTGATCCAATCCCAGTTTTCACGCGCCCATACCCAAACAGTTTCTTGAGTTGTTTGGTGTCCGAGGAATTGGAGGTACCATGAAGAAAGGTCTTGTGGTTTCACCACAAATTTGTCCTTCCATGAACGAATCAAGGTTTGGATATTGTCAGCATCTGTACTGTAGGCTAGAGCAGCTGCCAACTGGCGTTTGAAGACCGCATCCGTCGCATGAGTGTAGAGGTCCAGATAAGTTGCGACCAAGTCCTTGGTCTCATAGTGTTTCATTTCATTGATAAGAACTTGTGCACGGATGGCTGCTGGAAGTCCTGCAAGGTTCTCCTTGTGAGCTGCAAAGATTTGGCTAGCGACTTGACTAGCTTCTGCATCATTGGAGCGAATCATCATAGAAACGGCCAACTGACGAACCAATTCATCCTCATCTGATTCTCCGTCTTTGGCTTCAAAGCCAAGACGGTCATAGTTATGACGAGCCAATTTAGCAACCAGACTGTTAAAGGCTTTCTCAGCTTCTGTACCTTCATCAATAAAGCGTTCAAGGGCAGAAATTACTTGAGAAACAGCTGAAACAACAAGGTAAGACTCTTCCTTAGAAAGTTTATCAAGGACTGGGAGCAAGTCAGCATAAGAAATGTGACCCGCTTCAGCAAGCAAACGGCGTTCTTGAACGATTTGTAATTTGCTTGTGTTATCAAGTGTCTCTAGCTCAGCAAGAACGGCATCTAACAAGTCTCCTTGATAGTCTGTAATGTAGTGGGCAGTATTTTCAGTGTTAAGACGAAGAGCTGTTTTATTTTCAGCAAGAAGAGCGGCATAGCCAGGGATTTCGATGCTTTCAGTTTCAAGTGTATCTGGTAGGCCTTTCCAGTTGCTGTTGAGTGGCACCACCCAGAGACGGTTCTTGTCTTCATGCTCACCGATGAAGAATTGTTTTTGCGAAATCTTCAAGACGTCATTTTCAACTTTGACAGTGAGAACTGGGTATCCAGGTTGTTCCAACCAAGAATCCATGAAGGCTGCAACATCACGTCCTGATGCTTGTCCGAGAGCATTCCAAAGGTCTCGACCAATGGTATTGCTGTATTGGTGTTTTTCAAAGTAAGCATGCAAGCCTTTAGCGAAATCCGCATCACCGAGCCAACGGCGAAGCATGTGCATGAGACGGCTTCCTTTGGCATAGACGATAGCGCCATCAAAGAGGGTATTGATTTCATCTGGGTGTTTAACTTCAACGTGAACAGACTGAACGCCATCCGTCGCATCGCGTTTAAGCGCAGCTGGAACACCACCTGTTTGGAAGTCTTCAAAGATATTCCAACTTGGCTCGATGGCATCCACACAGACGTATTCCATCATGTTAGCGAAGCTTTCATTAAGCCAAAGGTCATCCCACCATTTCATAGTCACGAGGTTTCCAAACCATTGGTGAGCCAACTCATGTGCTACAACTAGGGCAACTTGTTGACGGCTAGCAAAGGTTGAGTTCTCATCCACAACCAAGTAAACTTCACGGTAAGTCACAAGACCCCAGTTTTCCATGGCACCTGCTGAGAAGTCAGGAAGGGCGATGTGGAGCGATTGAGGAATTGGATACTTAACTCCGTAGTAATCTTCGTAAAACTCGATTGAGCGAACGGCGATGTCTAATGAGAAATCAAGGTTAGATAGTGGATGGGCTTTGGTTGAGTAAACACCTACGAGGGTACCGTTTTTAGTTTTAGCGGTCACCCCTTGCAAATCACCAGCGACAAAAGCCAACAAGTAAGAAGACATGCGAGGTGTCGTTTCAAACTTCCAGATGCCTGTTTCCTTGCGGTTTTCCACATCGATTTCAGGCATATTTGACAAGGCCACTTCACCTTCTGCTTGGTCAAAACGTAGAGCGAGGTCAAAAGTTGCTTTGGCTTCAGGCTCATCCACACATGGGAAGGCTTCACGCGCAAAATGGCTTTCAAACTGAGTAGACAAGACTTCCTTCTTGATACCATCAACTGTGTAGTAAGAAGGGTAAATCCCTGTCATGTTGTCTGTAATTTTTCCTGAAAAAGCAATGACCAATTCAACTTGACCAGCCTCAGCCAATTCGATATGAAGGGCTTCATTGTCATGGTCAACTGTAAATGGACGAGCTTGACCCGCAACTTCTACAGAAGCGATTTCCAAGTCTTTTTGGTGAAGGGAAATACGGTCACTCTGTGCTTGACCAGTGATGGTCACCTTCCCAGAAAAGGTCTTGGTCTCACGACTCAAGTCTAAAAATAAATCATAGTGTTCAGGAACAAATTGCGTAATAAAATGTTCTACTGCTTGCATAGTTTTCTCCTATTCTAAGTTTAAGAGTTTTACTCTTCTTCAAACAAACTTATTATATCATGTTTTGCTTAAGAAAAAAGGATTGGACGGTGATTTCCAAAACTTTCTTCCTTCTGCAGTCTAGAGTGGGTAGACTTTGCGAAATTCTTCTAAAACAACCTTGCTGTCAGGAGTAAAAGTCAGTCCGGTTTCCCTCATCCACTCGGTGAAAAAATCCTCATGAACCTGACGCCAATAGGCTAGGGATTTGTCACCTTCCCCTTCCTTATAGGCATGGTCGGCAGAAACTTGATGAAAAGGCTGAACGGAGACCTTGGTAATTTCGACAATGCAGACAGCCTGATCTTGACTGTCTAAAATGACATCGAAGGTCCCTTCTTGTGGAAGAGGTTCGTCTTCTAGTGCGTAGAGGTCGTAAGCTGAGGCGGTTGCAGTCTTTTCGCCTCTTAGAACCAAGTCGGCCAAGAGATCTGCTTCCACTCCAAAAGCCCAGGCATCTATCTCATCTCCAATCGTGGGGTTAATTTGCTTGTAAATATTCCACATTTCTTGCGGTGTCATAGTTTGCTCCTTTGTAATTTTTTACTTACTTCTTTTATACGTTTGAGATGGTCTGGATGATCAATCTCTAAATTAAAAATCTCTGGAATAGAACTGTAGTGGATAATACACTTGATACCCGTCTGATTCATTTTTTGTATGAAAGAAGCATTCAGATAGCCTGCTACAGCAAAGTCAATCTTTTTCATCCTTGCTTTATCCTGCATATCTCTCAGCATATCTAACATTATTGGACTTTCCATATCATGCCATTGACTATTTCTCACAGTCGCAAAAACAAAAGAAGTCAAATCATTCATTCCAACTACAATCTTTGAAATACCAGTTTCCAGTATCCTGTCCAAGTCAAAATAAGCTGACGGTAACTCAATCATTGTGCCGACTTTTCCAGTAAAACCATGCTCACGCAATACTCTAATAGCTTGTTTTAACTGCTCAGCATCATTGATAAAAGGAAAAATAACAGATAGATTGGGATTTGTTTGATAAACTTCTGTAACGACATGTGCTTCAGCCTGAAATTCTTCAGGACACGCCAGCAAGCGCCTAGTTCCTCTATAACCAAACAAGGGATGATTTTCATCAAAATGCTCTTTAGTCCCCTCTAAACAATTAGCTTCTGTATTTGTTAACTCTGAAAAACGATACCAAACCTCTTCATCTGAGTACAAGGAGCAAATGGTATCTAGATAATCTTTTACAAATTGCTGACAACTTGCTAATAGGATGTTTTGATTAAGCTCTCTCAACAAATATTCCCCACGAATCATACCAACATGATGCAATAATTGAGGGTAAACTTTTTCAACAATTTGTTCGCCACTAAGAGCAAGTTGGTTTTGCATAGCCATTCACCTCGTCTTAAAACATACAATATCAGATATCATTATATGATACCTTCCTCTAGTTCAAAAGCTTCATAAGGTTCAAATAACTCATATCCTAAAAATTCTGCTACTTTTTTGGAAGCCTCGTTATGAGCATCCCAAAGTGGAAACATATCTCTATTTAAACTCTCCAGAATCATTGTAGCACCAAGCTTTTTAGCAAATCCATTTCCTTGTTCGTTTGGTCTAGTTGCAACTTCCACTTCAACTGCTCCACGGTAAACTAACCCTGAGGAAATCCCAGCAATCAGTTCATTATTTTTAAGAATCACAAAGCCAAATCCACCCTTTAAAACAAAATCCTGATAGGACTCAAAATCCCCCTGTAAATCTTGTGACCATTCTTCCTCAGAAAAGCAGTTATAAATATGATTATCAATAGGCACAATATTGTAATCTTCCTCTAAGTGAGTAACTAGACCATTTAGAAATTCAACTTGAAAATTTGCCTTATCTTTAAAAGAATAGCGAGTAAAAGAATTTAGCTCCACTTTCCGATGTAGAAAATCTTGCCAATTAGTATCTTCTGAAATAATAATCTTATAATCTAAACCGTATTTCCTAACAAAATCTTCCCAAAATCTGGAATCCAACTCCCCTGCTAGGTATAGAAAATTTCCAACATCATAAAAGCTTGTTGTCCTATCACTGTTTCGGTAGACAGTTCCGATTTGAGATTTAAGACCATAAAGAACCATATTTTTCTTCCATGTTTTAAATAGTTCCATTATCCCCCTACTTCACCTTCCAATTCATATACAAGGTCTTGTCCAGCTCTGGAAATCCTAATAATTCAGACTTAACCTTCAAGACTAAGGGCGAAGCATTTTTTTCTGTGATCTCTTGAATATCCATCCAAACATATCCGAGCGAATCATTCGCACCATCAGAGACAACTTCCGAAATCGTAACTTGAGCTTCCTTCTCGTTGACCTCAATATCATAAAATGCCATGATATGGTGAACCATAAAATTTTTTAACTCTTCCCTGACGAAAACATCGTAGATTCGAGGATTGGAGTAGTTTCTAACAGTAAAGCCCGTCTCTTCCATAACTTCTCTAATCAGCGTTTCCGTCAATCCTTCATCAAGTTGCTGACTACCACCAGGTAGATCATAACGATGTTGATAAGGGCCTCTCGTTTTTTCAATGCAGAGTAACTTCCCATTTTCAAAGCAAACAGCATAGACTCCAAAGTGTTTTTTGATTTCCATTCAACTCCTCCTACTTCAAACTCCAACCACCATCAATGGTCAGGATTTGTCCTTGCATGGCGCTCGCTTTTCCACTTGCTAAGAAAAGGCTAATCTCTGCTACTTCCTCTGGCTCAATCCAGCGCTTGATTGGCGTTTCACTAGCTACCCAGTCTGCTAATCCACCGGGTTCAAAGTCCGCAGCGGTCATAGCTGTCTTGACTGCCCCTGGAGCAATCCCAAAGACCTGAATACCAGTCTCAGCATAGTCTAGAGCCAACTGCTTGGTAAAGCCAGCTAAGGCGTGCTTAGACGAGGTATAGGCGTGACCACCTCCGCCAGCTAGACTTGAAGCAATCGAACACATATTGATGATGATTCCTTTTTTATTTTCCAACATTTGTGTAAAATAATGCCGAGTCAACTCAACAGGAGTCACGTAGTTGATTTCAAAAATCTCTTGAATTTCCTGCGCTGATTGTTCCAATAAGGGTTTGTAAGCATCCAAAACTCCTGCAGTATTGCACAAAACATCCACCCGAGGGCACCAGTCAAAAACAGGTTTCAAGTCCAAGGTCAAATCTCTCTGTAAAAAGTAGAAATCACCCTCTAAGAGTGGATTTTCACCTTGGTCCACTCCATATACTTGATACCCCTTCTCTAAAAAGAGTCGGGCTTGAGCCAGACCAATCCCTGAACTCACTCCCGTAATCAATACACGTCTAGTCATGCACTTCTACCCAATCCGTCGCCAAAACATCACAAGGTGTCGGGCTCCACATGGAAAAACCTTCCCCTTCTCCAGACACGTTGATGAGGAAATAAGGCGTCACTTCAAGTGCAACCCCGTTTTGCTCGATAGTGTCAAAGAGTTGGACATAGTTTTCAGCCCCTCCCCAACCAGTTCGTACATATTTTTTCTTGTCCTTTAACCCAGGCAGGATTTCTTCAAAAGTCATGTTGTTCTCCTTTAATGCTACATTCTTCATTTAATTATAACAAAAAACCGTTTTCCAACGGCTTTTTGACTGTATCTTAGTTCAATAAAACAAATAGCTATCCAATTTTTTAATTATTTCAGTTCAATTAATTTATTGTAGATTTTCTCAGTCAGTTCTTTCTGTTGCGCTCCTGTTAAATGGTGCGAAGTGCGAATTAATATGGTTCCATAAACATAGTGGGATCCCGGATTTAAAGCAGTTCCATCAAAAGCACTAATATAAGTATTGCGCTTTTCTGCATCTTCTTTTGTCTTATAAACTTCTATATTTCCACCAGCATCATTACCTTTTTGAACAATATCTGAGCCTTCTACAGATTCATTCACTTGCTTGTCAACGAAATATACAGACGCTGTATATCCTCCTTGTTTATTTAATTTTTTATTAGGGTCATTATCCTCCGTAACAGATTGTACTCCAGTAATTGATTCAATTTCTTTGAGTCTTTCTTCAATAAAAGAACTAGAAGGATTTGTAATTTGTTTTAATTGAAGAATGCTATTTTGATAGTGAGTCAATTTTTCAGACAAATTCTTTTTTGTTTCACTATAATCTAATGGTTGACTTAATTCTTCAATTTGCTTCTCAATCTTAGCAGTCGCTTTCTCCATTTCTGGTTCTTTACGAAGTGAATCTTTGCTATCCTTTATAGTTGATTTCAATTCTTCCAATGTCTTAGAATCAAGAGGTTCTTCATTATTCTCAATAACCTTTTCAGCCTCAGCTATTTGATCTTCAACTTCTTTATTCTTTTCATTTAAATCCTTTACTACATCTTCAAACTTAGTTACAACAGCTTGATGAGGCACATAGGATAAGAAATAGTATCCTGTTGCCAAACCTAAAGCAATAAAAGTAATAAGCCCAACAATCATTGATTTCTTCATTTTAAACTCCTTAATTTATAAGCAATCTCTTCTATATTTTAATATATTGTTTTAAAAATTTCAAGTTTAAAAAGCTATAGAATCAACTTATTGCCAGATATACAAAAACGATAACCACTTCTCAGTAGTTACCGTTGATTTCTTTTGATTAGTCTTTCCCACCAAGTTTGCTGTTGATGGTCATCATGATGCTGGCTATCTTCTCACCCCAGTACGGATCGGAAGCATAGCGAACATTCATTCCAGTTGCCTTGTTTCCAAGGTGGTCTCTACCATAGTCAATGTAATTTTCACGAATCCACTTGGCCGCTCCAAGAATTCCTTTGTCCACATTATCAAAGCTCTTGGCTGAGAGATATGGGCTAGTATCATAAGCAGCAATACCAAAGAAGTTGTTCTTATCTCTGGCAATTTGACTACGTCCCCACGCACTTTCAAGAGCGCTATGTGCCATCAAGTAAAGGGCATTGACACCGTAGCGTTCCTCAGCTTCTTTGAAAGTCGCTCCTTTACCTGCTAGAGGACTATCCTGCAAGTTCATCATCGAATACAGTTTATCCAATTCAGCTGCACTATAATTACTTGGTTCTCTTAAGTTTTTATAGAGGAAAGGATTTTTAATGGTAAAGCCATCAAAGTGCTCTCCATCAGTTGAGTAGTACTTCTTACCAATAACCATAGCAGAGGTGTGTGGAGCTACTTTGATACTCGTATATGGAGAGAGTTCATGGTAGAGGAATTTCCCATCACTAGTATAATGAGGGATAAACTCGCTACCTTCATCTACTGCTGTCAAATCACTTTGATTCATATAGCCAGACAAGCCAGAAATCGAAACTGCAAGTCGGCCGCCTTTTCGCGTCGAGCTATCCAGTGAAACAATGCTTCCTTGGTTAATGTAACTCAAGATTTCTCCAGATGCACTATAGACATAGGCAGTGATTGGTTTAACTTTGTAATATTTGGTTTTATCCGCAACATGCCATCTACCAGAAGCATCCAAGGTATGACCATCCACAGTTTCATTTTTTGCCATATAACCGCCTGATTTAAGGTAATACCATGATTGGTCGGATGAATCGTAGATTAATTCTTTCTCAGCCATCTTTCCATTTGACTTGAGGTAGAACCAGTTGTTCTTGTACCATACCCACTCACTCGCAGCCATATAACCACCAGATTTGAGATAGTAGTAACCATTATCCCAGAGCCATTCTTTATTGGCATAATTTCCATCAGAGTTGATATAGAACCAAGAGTTATAATTCTTGTCAAAGAGCCACCCTTTGCCAGCTTTTGCTCCACTGCTCGTCACATAACTGCGGTCAATCCAAGTTTCCATAGAGAGGTAGCCGCCTGATTTGAAATGGTAATCCTTGCCTTTGATGGTTTGCCAACCTTTTTCAGCATAGGTTCCGTCAGCTTTCAAGTAAAACCAAGAGTTATAATTCTTGTCAAAGAGCCATTCCGATTTCAATTTAGCTCCACTCTTCGCAACATAGAAGCGATCTATCCAGCGCTCGGTAGAAAGATAACCGCCTGATTTGAAATGGTAATCTTTTTCTTTAATCGTTTCCCAGCCTTTTTCGGCATAGGTTCCGTCAGCTTTCAAGTAAAACCAAGCATCATAATTCTTATCAAAGAGCCATTCCGATTTCAATTTAGCTCCACTCTTCGCAACATAGAAGCGATCAATCCAACGTTCAGTAGAAAGATAACCGCCTGATTTAAAATGGTAGTCCTTCCCATCTATAGTTAACCACCTATTTTCAGCATAGGTACCATCTTGTTGAAGGTAGAACCAACTGCTATAGTTGTCATCATAAATCCAGGCTTGTTTAACCTTATTACCATTTTCTGATATATAGCTTTTACCAAGCCAAGCATTTTTCAGCATTTTACCTTGTGAATTGATGTAGTACTGGTTCTCACCTTGAGTGATCCACTCATCTTTGGCCATTTTCCCGTCTTCTTTAAGGTAATATTTTTCTTGACCTTGTTGAATCCATTCTTTTTGAGCTTTCTGACCATCAGACTTTAGATAATACCAGGATTCTTTTTCCTGATTAAATACCCACTGTTCCTTTGCTTTAGCACCACTTTCAGTCACATAGTACTGGCCAACCCACGTTTTCGTAGCTAATTTTCCAGCTTCGTTAAAATAGTAATCTTTACCACCAACTGTCAACCAGCCATTTTCTGCACGTTGACCATTATCTTTAAGATAAAACCAGTTCTGATGCGTTTGGTCAAAAAGCCATTGCTTGGTTGCTGGTTTCCCGTCTGCTTTGAGGTAGGTCTTTCCTTGCCAAGTCCCCTCTTCTGCTTTTGCTGTGTCCACTACAGTAAAAAAACACCCCAATAAGCCAGCACTTACTAGGGCCACTTTCCATCGTTTCATTTAAATGCTCCAATAACGTTTTCTAAACCCTATTGTAACATAGTTAATCGACGGAAATATTACAAATTGATGAAGATTCTATTTCTTGTTGACGATAAGGAAGACCTAGCTTATCTCAGATTGGCTTTGACTTCCTGACGGAGATTTTCTAGACTGCTAATGCCGTATTTATCCATGACTTTTGGTAAATTTTCAATAATATCAGGACAGGCATATGGATTGGTAAAATTGGCTGTTCCAACTCCGATAGCAGAGGCACCAGCCAGATACATTTCTAGCGCTGCTTCAGCAGAATCCACTCCTCCCATTCCAATGATGGGAAGGTCGGTTGTTTGGGCGACTTGGCGGATGAGTTTGAGGGCTACTGGAAAGACTGCTGGTCCAGACATTCCACCTGTTCCATTGGCTAGGATTGGTTTTCTGGTTTTAAGGTCAAAGCGCATACCGACAAGGGTATTGATCATGGTTAGGCCACTTGCCCCTGCATCTTCTGCGGCTTTGGCGATGGTGACAACATCCGTTACACTAGGGGTTAATTTAACATAAACTGGCACATCAGAGGCTTCCACAGCTGCCTTTACCACTTCATAAGCCAAGTCAGGATCTTGCCCAATCAAAAGTCCATGATTGCCGTGATCCACATTCGGACAAGAGATATTGAGCTCGATAGCTTTTACATTTGTAGCCTTGGAAATCCCCTGAGAAACGGCAGCGTACTCTTGTTTTGAAAAGCCTGCTACATTGGCGATGATGGGAAGCGAAGGATATTCTCTTTCCAGCCAAGGCAACTTTTCAGCTAAAACAGCTTCTAAACCTGGATTTTGTAAACCGATTGCATTGAGCATACCTGCAGGCGTTTCTGCCACCCTGGGAGTAGGATTCCCAAAACGGGGTTCAAGTGTCGTCGCCTTGATCATAATGGAGCCTAAAAGGTCTAAATCATAGTATTTGGCATACTCTTGGCCGAAACCAAAACAGCCTGATGCTGGAATGATGGGATTTTTCAAATCCAAGCCCGGTAGAGAAACTTGTAAACGTTTGTTAGTCATGACTTTCTCCTTATAATACAACTGTTCCTGTGCGAAAAACAGGGCCATCTTCACAGACGCGTTGGCTGACGGTCTCACTATCTGGCACTTTTAGAACGCAGGCATAGCAAGCTCCCATCCCACAAGCCATACGAGATTCTAGAGATAGATAGGCTCTTGGATGATCATAAAAGGTTTGATTGATATACTTCATCATTCCCGGAGCACCACATGAGTAAACCGCATCAAATTGACTGTCTAAATCATTGATAACAACAGAAACATTTCCCTTGATGCCATAAGAACCATCATCTGTCGTTACAAAGACCTGACCATATCGGGCCAATTCGGTTTCGAGAATAACAGCATCCTTAGTCGCAAAACCGAGGACTGTCACTACTGTCACCCCACGCGCATGCAATTCCTTGGCTACTTCTAGCAAGGGTGGAACACCAATCCCACCACCAACGAGGAGGACTTGACTCTGGTCGTCTAGGTCAGACAAGTCAAAACCATTTCCCTGAGGTCCCATCACATCAAGAGTATCTCCCTGACTTAAGGTTGAAAAAATAGCTGTCCCAGCCCCCTCAATCCGATAAATAAGGTGACACTGCTTGTTTGCTTTGTCAATAGACGAAATTGAAATAGGGCGGCGCAAGAGATGGGCGTCATCAGGCACACGCAGATGAAGAAATTGGCCGGCTCGCATGGCTTCAACCATCTCCCCTTCTAGGACTAATTCAAAGATTGCTGGCGCAATTTCCTCTTGTGCGACCACCTTCATGGTTTCCAAACGAATGGCACCCAAACGCTTCTTACATGTGGGATTCATGACTTTTCCTCCTTAAATTTAAGGGGACCAGATAAAGAAAAGGCCTTGCTAATGCAAGGCCTCAGTTGGGTTAGGCTAGAACTCATGCGCACACTTAAAAAGTCTCCACAGAGAGTCCCCTTATCCCTTTTATCTGACACCTTGTGAGTCTCTCTGGACTCCCCTTAAAGGTTAAATTTGTATTAGTATACTCTTTCAAAGAAAAAAAGTCAAGTAGAAAACGAACATTCTACTTGACTTCACTGGATTATTTTTCACGAATGACTTCGACCTTGTAACCGTCAGGATCCTTGACAAAGTAATAGTTTGGTTGAGTTCCTGGAAGTCCATTAGGAGCTGTCACCTCATAGCCTTTAGCGCTATGTTCTTGATGTAGGGCCTCAAGGTCAGGTGTACTGAGGGCGATATGGGCGAAGCCATCTCCTACCACGTAAGGACCGTGATCATAGTTATAGGTCAACTCCAACTCATAGTCATCCCCCTCAAGTCCTAGATAGACAATGGTGAAAGCATGATCTGGAAAATCTCTGCGACGCAATTCTTTAAATCCAAAAGCATCTTGATAAAAAGCGATTGATTTTTCAAGGTTTTCTACTCGCAAGCAAGTGTGTAGCATTTTTGAAGCCATTTTCATTACCTCTTTCGTTTTAATAGTTCTATTATACCTTTATTCAGGAAAATTTACTAGAAACTTGAACCAGAGTCCTCTTCTCTACGCTTTCATTCTAAGCAGCACTTTTACGATTTTCCTTGCGTATATTGCGAATAAGGAAAAGCATGATCAGGACAAAAAGTCCCTCGAGGAAGTAGAACGTAAATTCGCTGTTCATGATTAGTAAGTCTTTGTAATGATAGTTATTACCGAAAACTGAATTTGGTGCAAATAGGATTCGGAACAGTCTTCTTAGGAAAATAAAGATCTGCAATCCATAAATCATAAAGACCTTCTTCACACCAATCATGAAGCCTTGTTCCTTTGTAAAATAAGATAAGGCAATTCCATTTAACAAGAGGATAACAGTTATAGCCAGTGTTTCATTTCGTAGAATAGTTGGATCAAAGATATCTAAACGGCTGTGAATATATGGCAACGTTTGAAAGAGTAGGATTCCCAAGATTGCTGGTATGAAAATTTTCTTCAGAGATGGTGGAAATCCAGGACTGAATCTTGTAAAAGACAAGCAAATCACAAGGATTGCAAAAATATGGAAGTAGGCTGTTGCAACTCCTGAAATAGTCTGGCTTTGATTTACCAAAGCAGAAAGAAAACCAGCAGAAAGAAAGATACCGATAGGAATCAGCTTCTCCAAAGAATAATCCCACTTCAGCCCCTGACTCACTTGGAAACCATCGATGAAGCTGAAAAATGTAATGAACATAAGGGCACCAATGAGACCAAATGGTAAGGATGGAATGACGAGGATTAATAACAAGATTAATAGGAACCATGGATGAGGACTGTAGTAGAATTTCCGTTTTTCTCCTCTAGCAGTCACTCCCTCCTCAATCGGTGTTTTCCTTAATTTTAGCATATAGACGTAAAAGAGTGAAAACATGCCCGCATGAACCCATGAATTATAACCAGGTCGCTCTATAATACTGAGTAGCAAACATACAATCGTAAAGAGACCAGAGAAAATCTGAAGAAACTTATTATTAAATACCTGTCTTTTTTTCCAATCCAAATAAGAGAGCTTGGCCTTTGGATGACTAAGTTCATAAGCATAAGCTGTCATCTCTTCTAGTTTCTGGTCTGTCTCCTCCGTCATCATTTGGGGAGCCATTTTAGAAGTAGGAAAAGGAGCCAAAACATATCTCAAGAGCTTGCCATCTGTAAACCGATGGTACTCCTTATAGATTTGTTGAAGCAAAATCGTTAGAATGCGTGGTCTTCCTTTAAAGTAGCTTCTCCACTTTTCCCAATCATTGATATCTTCATCGCTCTTGGTGAGCTTATCTATATAAAGATAACCTTCATTGTACCAGTAATCAAAATTTTCTTTTTTGTTAAGTGCATACTCCTCTACCACTGAAGGATAAGAATGGATACTCTTCCAGAAATGAAGTTTCTTCAGGTAAGGATTTGATTCCTCATCACTATAACGCTCCACAAATTGGAAAACAAGGGCTAACACTTTCGCATTGGTTAAAGGATAGACGTCCACCTTTTCTAACAAATCAAGTAGGAGCGTGTGATCTTTGACTGATTCAAAAAGGTATTGCCAATCACGTAACAGTTTATACTCGTCTTCATAGTGAGCATGGAGCAACTCATAGAAGGCTGCCTCAACTTCATCCGGATTATCTAGAGTGTAATGACTAAAGTCAACGTTTTCTCCCAGCTCCTCTTTTACTTCCTCTAAGTAATCAGCCAAGTCGTTCAAGAGTGGATAATCCTCTTCAAATATGACTTGTCGGTTTTTTTCCAGGATATAGGTTAAAACGGGCACACTCTTGATTATCTGACGATTCTGATTTACTTGATCTAAGACCATAAAGGCCAAATAAGGGTGCTTGAAAAACTCTATCCAGGAGCTCAATTGATTTGCTTTGTTAAAATCTTGGAGAATTTCTTGGCAAAGTTGATAAGAATAATAGAATTCTTCAGTGGCTTCATGTGCGCTTTCAAGCGAACTGCCTTCCTCTTCTGCTATAGCTCTTTTAACTTTCCAATACTTCAATTTATAGTAATAGCCCCAGTGTCGGAAGTCAGGTATATAATCTTCCAGCAAGGGAATGAGGATAGAGAATTGCTCTGGTTTATTAAAAATATAAACATCCATTTCCTCTAAAACGGATTGAACAATGTCCATATCATACTGATACTGATGAAAGAACTGACGCCATAGATGCTCTTGTTCCTCTTGGTTATAACCGTCATTTCCAACAATACTTTCAATCGCATTTCGAATCAGATAAGTTTCTTCATTATAACCACTAAAGTCAAGAGTAGACCTTGTTATTCCTTCTTGCCCTTGGTTCTCTTCGTCACCAAACGTTTCAAAGTTGAGGGTATTCTTAGCTCTTTCTTCAGAATCTCCATTTAGCTGAACTTCCTCATCATAGTCACTAAAGTCAAGGGTGGAATTTTGCTCATCCTCTTCCGCTTTAAAGGTTTCAAAGTTAAAAGAATTGCTGGTTTTATCAGTCGATTGCTGATAATCACTGAAATCAAGACTAGATGTTTCAGACTCTTCGTTCTCAGTCTTCGTTTCTTCAGTCAAGTGTTCAAAGTTGAGACTAGAGTTAGGTTTTTCATTCGCCTCTTCTTCAAGTTTAGTAGCTTCTTGAGAGTCACTCGCTTTTCTTAGACTATTTTCTAGTCTTGTGTTTCTAGATCTCGCATAAGTCAAGGCTTTTTGATACGCTTCAACAATTTTTTGGTAAATTTCTGGTTGGTCTTCTGGGTGATAGAGCCGAACCAGTTCAGCATAACGCCTTCTAATAAGCTTGACGTCAGTCGTTGGCTCTATCCCTAAAGTTTCCCATATATTCATAAGGTCTCCTCTTTTACAGTCCTCGCTCTAGGAAGTCTAGATAGTTTGAAAATGATTGATAAAGTTTTGGCAAATGATAAACAGATGCTTGACTGACCTCTTCTTCAAATCGTCTAGTTTCAGCCATTAGCTCATCTCTTCTTCTCCCCAAGAGCATACTGTACACACGATTCGCTTTTTCAATCAAGAAACGATAAACCTCTGTTTCTTGAGCATTGATCTTATAGCGAGTCAACTCTGCTTGCTTAGCCTTAATTTCCTTTTCTGTCAGAGTAATGCTATCTTGGAGAATAACATGACTAAAGACTTCCTGTGTGGAATCAATTTTCACTTCGACATCCAAAATCCCATTTAAATCATAGGTAAATCGAACTGTGAAACTTTCATTTACTCGAGTATTCACAGGGACGGGAACTTCTAATTCTCCTAGGAACAGGTTTTGTGATGCCTTCATCATCTCACCTTGATAGACCTTTATCTTGACTTGGCTCTGTCCCAATTCAGCCGTATAGTACTGCTCGATGCGTGAAGCAGGTAGGGTAGAATTTCGCTCAATAATCGGCGAAAAACGGTCTCCAACTATCTCAATCCCCAGTGTAAAAGGACAAATATCAGAAAGTAATAAATCTCGTATCTCACCCTGGCGTTCTTTGATACCTGCTAGAAGTGCACAACCTCTCGCAATCATCCGATCAGGATCATCCGATACCTGCACAACTTGATTGATACAGTAGGATAAAAAGTCCTGAACCAAGCGGAGTTTCGAAGTCCCCCCCACAAGAACAAAGTTATCAGATGATACATAGCTATAACGTGCATCCATCAAGGCACGATCCAAAACAGCCTTAACACGGGCTAGCAGAGGTTGACAAAGCTCATAAAAACGCTGGTAGGTCAGGTCTAAAGTGTATTCCTGTTCTTGGTCCAGAACTGTCATCTTCACTTCTTCTTTACTATTGAGTTCTAGCTTAGTCTTTTCAGCCTGCACCAGAATTTTGCTATAAAATTCTCGGGAAATCGAATCCTTGGTTAATTGATTGGAGACTAAAAATTCCTCAGCAATAGCCGCAGTGAAGTCTTCTCCTCCCAAACGATTGTCCCCTGCGATCGAGACGATTTCGACAATGTTATCAAAAAGCTCTACAACTGAAATGTCAAGAGTACCACCGCCAAAATCAACTACAATAAAGGATTGATCTTCTTGGTTTACCATAGATCTTTTAGCAAGAGCCGCTGCAGAGGGTTCATTGATAATCCGATCAATCTGAACGCCTGCAAATTTCCCTGCTAGTTTGGTCGCATAGCGTTGAGCATCATTGAAATAGGCTGGAACACTGACAATCACTTCCTCGACCTTTTCTCCAAGATAGGTCTCTGCATCATCTACCAACTTTCGAATGATAAAAGAGCTCAATTCTTCAGCCTTATATGCTCGATTCCCTAACGTCAACTCATGTTTGGTCCCCATAAAACGCTTGAACTGAGAAACTGTCTTATCTGGGTGAGTTACCAAGCGTTCCTTGGCAATTTTTCCAACTATAATCTCATCATTGTCATCTAAAGCCACAACAGAAGGAGTCAAATACTCACCAAAAGCATTGGGAATCAACTTGACCTGGCCATCTTGATAAACCCCTACTAAAGAATTAGTCGTTCCTAAATCAATACCTATTATCATCTTCTTCTAACTCCAAATCTTTTTTAGATATTCCTATTATACAAGAAATATCCTATTTTCTTTGAAAAAATCTGTTATTTACTCTCTAAAATAGAAAATCATTTATGGAAAATAAAAAAGTTTCACCCTACTCTTGCGGTAAAAACCACGAGAGTAAGAATGAAACAGTTGTCATTATTTACCAAGTTTTGCTTTAGCTGCATCTGCAAGAGCTGTGAAAGCTGCTGCATCGTTAACAGCCAAGTCAGCAAGCATTTTACGGTTAACTTCGATTTCAGCCAATTTCAAACCATGCATCAATTGTGAGTATGAAAGTCCGTTCAAACGAGCTGCCGCATTGATACGAGTGATCCACAATTTACGGAAGTCACGTTTTTTCTGACGACGGTCACGGTATGCATAGTAGTAAGAGTTCATTACTTGTTCTTTTGCAGTACGGAACAAGATGTGTTTAGCTCCATAGTAACCTTTTGCTAATTTAAGAATACGTTTACGACGTTTGCGTGATACAACGCCACCTTTAACACGTGCCATGTTTTATTTCCTCCAAATATTTCCTAGAATTGTTTACTTACTGTTAGGCTATTATTTCAAGCGAGTAAGCATTGCTTTGATACGTTTGAAATCTCCTGAATGCACCATAGATGCTTTACGAAGATGACGACGTTGTTTCTTAGTTTTTCCGTGGAAACGGTGAGAAGTGTAAGCACGGAAACGTTTAAGTCCACCAGAACCTGTACGTTTGAAACGTTTAGCTGATGCGCGGTGTGTTTTTTGTTTTGGCATGATTTTTTCTCCTTTATTTAACTTTCTGACAATTATTTTTTGTCAGTTGCTGGCGCCAACTGCATGAACATTTGGCGTCCATCCATCTTAGCTCGTTGTTCGATGATCGCAATATCTTGTGTTGCTTCAGCAAACTCGGCTAAAACTTTTGCACCAATCTCTTTATGGGTGATCATACGCCCTTTAAAGCGAATGGATACCTTAACTTTATTTCCTTTTTCAAGGAACTTGCGTGCATTGCGAAGTTTTGTGTCAAAGTCACCCTTGTCAATAGTTGGACTCAGACGAACTTCTTTCACAGTAACAACACTTTGTTTTTTACGTTGTTCTTTTTGCTTTTTCTGGTACTCGAATTTGAACTTACCGTAGTCCATAATTTTAGCAACAGGCGGTTTTGCTTGGGGTTGAATCAATACTAAGTCAACATTTGCACTATCAGCCAATGCTTGCGCTTCACTGAGTGGCTTGATGCCTAGCTGTTCTCCCTCAAGACCGATCAAGCGAACTTCACGTACACGAATTTCATCATTGATGAATAAGTCTTGCTTTGCTATGGTTTTCACCTCTTTTTTATTATTAGAGAAAAACAATAGCGGACTCGTAATAATACAAGCCCGCACGTTATGATAGCGTTTCTTAGAAACTTTTCATCCGTAGGGCCAGGCAACTTGATGTCACAAGGCGAGAAGCTCTCACTTCTGCTTTTCTCAACTTTTATATGATACCAAGTTTTCTATCCCTTGTCAAGATAAAAAGTCAATTTTTCGAAAAGTTTGTCTATTTTATCGAACCGTTTCAATTCTCCAACTATTCCATCCTGTAAAGCGGATAGCCCCTTGCTGGTCAGTTCGGTAAATCTTACTCTTGATACTTTCCATTCGTGTCAAGGTTTCCTGATGGGGGAGTTTCGTACGATTGCTCTTTCCGACTGAAATGAGAGTAATCGCTGGTTTGAGCTGTTCTAGGAAAACTGGATTTGATGAGGTTTTAGCACCATGTTGGCCTGCTTTCAAGACATCCACCTGCAAGTCAGGATACTGCTGAAGCAAGTCTTTCTCCCCCTTGTTTCCCAAATTCCCAGTAAAAAGGAAGTTCTTATCCAAGAGTTTTCCATAAAGAACCAAGGAATCATCACGATCCCCATATCCAACCTTCCTTGGAGATAGGACTTCTAAGTAACCGCCAAAAATTGGCAAGTTCTCCCCTGCTGTCACACTGCACACCTTGGTTTGAGTCGCTTGTAGTTCCGCTACAAATTCCTTTTGTGTCAGACTTCCTTTTGATACTAAAATCTCCCCGACATGGAAAGCCTTGGTTACCTCCAGCAAATCACCGACATGTTCCTTCTCTGTATTGGTCAAAATTAGCTGGTCAATCTTATCTACTCCTCGACTTTTAAGATAGGGAATCAAGTTTCGCTGGGCATTGCTGGTCGTCGCCTTTTCCTGCCAAGCTTGGATTTTCTTGTCAGATTCTGCCTTACCTCCTACATCTATGAGAATAGTTTTACCAGTTACATCCCGTAGGAAAATACTCTCCCCTTGCCCAACATCTAGCATGGTAATTTCATTTTCAAGTGGATGCTTGGTCAAGAAAAAGAGCCCCACAATAAAAAGACTGACTCCTGCTAGTCTTTTGATGTTTTTCCTCATGTCATAGACCAAGGCTAATGAAACTAACAGTAGAATCAACAGCCATGCGTTGGGTTGACCAAAGACCAGGGGCCTACTTGCCAGCTGCGATAGCAAGCGAATGACGCCCTCCAACCACTCAAAGACAAAGTTAAACTGAGTGACTGGGTAAACGAAGGACAGAATGAATAAGATGGACAAAAGCGGCAAGAAGACCACATCAAACAGAAAGGAAAAGACAAAGGTCAAAAGGATAGACCAAGGCTGAAATTCTGCAAAATAAAAGGATAGAATGGGCAATATTCCCAAAGAAATGACCAAACTTTCTCTGGCAACAGCCTTGATCCCATCGCCTTCTTTGCTGGTCATGGTCAAGATAAAAGCATAAGCGCAGGACAAGACTCCTCCTGCAGTTAGGAAAAAGTTTGGCATAATGATAAAAAGGACAAGGACCGTCAAGGCAAAATTATCCAAGCCCTTAATACCATGTTGTGCTAGTAACTTTTGCAAGAGACTGCGAATAACAGATGCTGAAAATCCTGTCAGACCTGCATAGATAAGAGAAAAGGGATAAGTTAGCCACTTCAACTTTTCTTGAGTTAAGCCCAATCGCAAGAGGAGTTTCTTAAAGGCATCCATGAAAAAGCCTACCTGCATACCCGACAAGGCAAAGAGATGGATAATTCCAAGACTGGAATAGAGCTCATTCATCTCCTCAAAGTCCGTGTCCAAATGTCCTAAAAGAAGACCTGTCATATAATTGCGCATAGGATCTGGAAAGTGCATCTTGATCCAAACTACAGCCTTTCGACGTAAACTGGACAGATTTTCTCCTATATCCCAACTGCTAATCTTTCTCATTGACTGGATACTCTTGATAGTCAAAGTTTGGTAAATCCCCTGAGTTTTCAGATAGGCTTGGTAGTCAAAGCCACCAAAATTCCTCTGACCTTCAGGCTCTGAAAGTTTTCCTTCTATCTCTATCTCGTGAAGGTCTGTTAAGGCCTGAAAGAGCTCTTTCTCCTCCTCAGACTGGAGTTTATAGTAAACTTGGAAGGTGCGACCCTCAGCCTTGCCCCGAAAGGACAGACTGTCTCCATTGACTTTGATGGTATCTGGTAAAATCCGTACCCTTTCAACAGAATCCACTAGGTTTTGATTAGCTTGTGTCTGTTGCCAAGTTTGAAACAAAAACCAAAAACCAAAAACTCCACAAAACGCTAGAACTTTACCGGCCGATTTCCAAGGAAATTGGAAAAAGAGACAGACAAGCAAAAAAACAAAACCTAGCAGTGCGAGATAGGACACTCCAAAAATGGCATAGTAAAGCCAGAGCAACAGGAAACTCAGATAGATTAGGGGGATAGGGAAATTCTTAATCCACTGTAACATAGTCTTTTAGCTTTTCTATGGTCTTAGCGCCAATACCAGAAACCTTCTTTAATTCATCAACCGACTTGAACTTGCCATTTGCCTCACGATGATCGATAATATCCTGGGCTCGTTTTCCTCCCAAGCCTTTGACCTGCTTGAGTTCTTCCAGACTAGCTTTATTTAGGTTGACCTTCTTATCTTTACTTGTCGAAGCAGTCGTTCCAGAGGCAGTCTGCTGACTCACTGCTTCTTCTCCCTTAGTTGGAACATAGACAAGAGCCTCGTCACTGACTTTCTGTGCTAGATTAAGCGACTTACTATCTGCTTCCTCTGTCAATCCACCCGCCTTCTGAACGGCATCATGAACACGACTCCCTACTGGTAAATCATAAATCCCTGGCGATTTAACAGCACCTTTGACATCTACCGTAATCAAATCTTGTTCAGGAGACTCGTCCTTTTCTTCCTTTTTCACTTCTTTGTCAGACGATGAATCCTTTGAAACAGCTGCGACTTCAGCCTGCAAATTTGATTCTTTTACAGATGTTTGTGAAGTTGGCTTTAGTAGGAAAAATCCGCCCAAGGCCAAACCTAAACCAGCACAAATGACAAGGATTTTATACTCTTTGATTTTCTCGATAATTGCTTTCATATTTTCTCCTCTCTTAAATTATTCGTAAGTGAAAGAAAAAACAGTTGAAAATTTCTTTTCAACTGCTTATTTATTTGCAAAATAGTCTTCCTTAGTCAAGACATAATGAACCCTTGTGATCATTCGACCTGGTTCTTTATTATCCATTCTGGCATAGGGTTCTTCGTGGGAAAAACGCATCCCAGATTTCTCCATGACCTTGCCAGATGCGGGATTGTCTTTGTCATGAAGAGCGGTCAACTTGTTCATTCCAATCTTCTCAAAAGCCAGCTCAATCACGGCGCGATTGGCTTCTGTCGTCAATCCTTGATTCCAATACTTTTGGTTGATAATGTAACCAATAGCTGCTTTTTTGAGAATGGGATCAATCTTGTGCAAATCAATAGTTCCAATAAACTGATCATTGCTTTTTAGTTCGATTCCCCACCGTCCCAAGGGATTAGCCAAGTAGAACTGAGCGATGTTGTTCTTGGTTTCTTCTAAGCTTTGATTTGTTGGAAAAGTATAGCGTGTATTTTCTCTGTCTGAGGCATACTCAAACATAGCTTCTGCATCGTCCAAAGTTACAGGTCGGAGCAATAAACGCTCCGTTTCTATAGATGGATACTGGGCAAATTTCACAAATATTGATTCCATACTTTTCCCTCCATTAGAGCTCGATTCTCACTAGTCTAGCATAAATAAATTTGAATGACAAGTTTTTCTTGATTTTTGAAGCGGTTTCATATACAATAAAACCATCACATTTTTGATTTATGGAATGGAATGTGACAACCAAAACAATCCGACAATTGAAAGGTAGGTTATCTATATGTTAATCGGAATCCCAAAAGAAATTAAAAATAACGAAAACCGTGTCGCCCTCACACCTGCTGGTGTTCATAGCTTAGTTTCTCGTGGACATCGTGTCCTCATCGAAACAAATGCTGGTCTCGGTTCAGGATTTACTGATGCTGACTATCAAAAGCAAGGAGCTGAGATTGTCGCTACTGCTGCAGAAGCATGGGCTGCCGAGTTAGTCGTGAAAGTAAAAGAACCACTAGCTTCTGAATACGGTTATTTGCGCGACGATCTTTTCCTCTTCACCTACTTGCACATGGCCGCTGCACCAGAATTAGCAGAGGCTATGTTAGCAGCAAAAACAACAGGAATTGCCTATGAAACCGTTCGTGACAATCAAGGACAACTGCCGCTCCTCGTTCCTATGAGTGAGGTTGCAGGTCGTATGGCTGTTCAAATCGGAGCTCACTTCCTTACTAAGCAAGCTGGTGGCTCTGGTGTTTTACTTGGTGGTGTACCAGGTGTTCCAAAAGGAAAAGTAACCATCATCGGTGGTGGTGTCGTCGGTACACATGCTGCCCGCATCGCCCTTGGTCTTGGTGCTCAAGTGACTATTTTAGATATCAGTGCTAAACGTCTCTCAGTTCTAGAAGAAGTCTTTGGAAATCAAATCCAAACTCTTATGTCTAATTCATTCAACATCGAAGCAAGTGTGAGAGATGCTGATGTGGTGATTGGTGCAGTTCTCATCCCTGGGGCCAAAGCACCAAAATTGGTGACAGATGAGATGGTCAAACAAATGCGTCCAGGCTCTGTAATCGTTGACGTTGCCGTTGACCAAGGTGGCGTTATCGAGACAGCTGACCGTGTGACAACGCACGATGAACCTGTCTATGAAAAACACGGTGTCCTCCACTATGCCGTTGCCAATATCCCTGGTGCAGTTGCCCGTACTTCTACTATCGCCCTAACCAATGTCACTCTTCCTTACATCGAAGCTCTGGCTGGCAAAGGATTCACACAAGCAATTGCTGAAGATGAAGGCTTGCGTCAAGGTGTGACCACTTATCAAGGTTACTTGACCAGCCTCCCAGTTGCTCAAGGTCTCGATAAAGATCACACGTCAATCGACGAACTTGTTTAAAGATATACACTCATTAAAAAAGAGCAGTTCACATCTGAACTGCTTTTTTTGCTATTCTGTTTCTTGGTTCTTTTCTTCAACCTTAACTGGAGCTGGTTCATAAGCTCGGATAATCTGAGCGACAACCGGATGGCGAACCACATCCTTGGCTGAAAAATGAACAAAGTCGATTTGGTGAATGTTCTTGAGCTTTTCTTGAGCATCAATCAAACCGGACTTAACATTGCGTGGTAGGTCAATCTGGCTGATATCTCCATTGACAATCATCTTCGAATTAAAGCCTAAACGAGTCAGGAACATCTTCATCTGCATGATGGTCGTATTTTGTGCCTCATCTAAAATGACAAAAGCATCATCCAAGGTCCGACCACGCATATAGGCAAGGGGCGCGATTTCGATAATTTCACGCTCCATGAGACGGGTCGTTTGGTCTTTCCCGAGAATCTGGTACAAAGCATCGTAAACAGGTCGAAGATAAGGATCCACCTTCTCCTTGAGATCACCCGGAAGAAATCCTAGACTCTCACCTGCTTCCACTGCTGGACGAGTAAGGATAATCCGCTTGACTTGCCCACGTTTAAGGGCTGTCACTGCCAAGGTCACTGCAAGAAAGGTCTTCCCTGTCCCTGCTGGTCCGATTCCAAAGGTCACATCATGCTGTTTGACACTGTCCACATAAAGCTTTTGACCTAAGGTTTTGACACGGATCGGCTTCCCTGTATTGTCCTTGATAATTTCTTCTTCGTAAAGGGCGACAAACTTGTCGATTTCATCGTTTTTGACCATGCTAATCGCAGTCACCACATCTGGCGTGCCAACGGTCATTCCTCGATTTACCAAGACCATCAAAGCCTGGATAACCTGACGGGCTTCCTCACAGGCAGTCTCTTCTCCCAAAACCTGCACAATCTCCGTACGAGCATGAATCACCACATCGAGCTCTTCTTCCATCAAACGAAGATGGCGCTCATTGGAACCAAAAAGATGGAACAAGTCATCTGGGTGACTTAGTTGAATGTCTATTGAATGTTCCTTCAAATAAAGAACCTCTCTAATCCGTTTATTTCTTTTTATTATAGCAAAGAGAACAATAAAATACTAGCCTCATCTCATTGTCTCTAGTGTTCTAAGTATTCTTGCCAGATGGCATCAAAATCTCCTAGGTTAAAAGAGAAACTGGCATGCTCCTCCAAAAAGCGACTCACCTCATCGAAATCATCCGTGTGTTTTGGAAAGGCTGACTCCTCAAAAGCAAGGTCTGCCAAGATGGCTTTAGGGCTGTCACTTTTAGGATTACGCTCAGTCATGAGCCAAGTATAAAATGATTTTCTCATAAGCCTCCCTAAATCAGCTCTGTCCCAAACTGGTCTTGCTTGATTTTGCCAGCCTTCATCAAGCCACCGAGTGCTTTCTTGAACTGACCTTTAGAGATACCAAAGGTTGCCTTGATATCGTCAGGAGATGACTTATCATTCAAGGTCATGAAACCGCCATTGCTTTCCAAGTAGGTCAAAATCATCTGGGCATCATTTTCCAACATTTCAAAAGAACGTGGTTTGAGGGAGAGGTTAAGAGTACGGTCCACTTCACGGAAACCGATGACACGCGCATCTAACACTTGCCCCAAACGTGGCTCTGCGTAGCGTTCACTTGGGTGAATGAAACCAAGCATGTTATTCTCTGGTAGGTAAACAAATGTTCCTGACAGCTTGAGACGGTAAACAATGGCTGGCCAGTTTTGGTTCTGCATGTTGTTGTAAGCAGGACGAGCCAGACGTTGGAAGTCTTCCTGATACGCCAAAAGTCCCCAGATTCGGTCTTTCTTGTCCACTTCAAGACGGATGTAAAGTTTATCACCTTTCTTAGGCCAGAGTTCCTTGAGCTCAGGGAGGATATCGAGTGACACAACGATTTCCTTATCAGGTAGACCGGTATCGACAAAGACACCCAAGTCCTTTCGAACTTCTGTTACGGTTCCCCAACCAAATTGGTCCTGAGTCGCAGTAACTTCTTGAGTGGTCAAGCGGAGTTTTTGCTTCATATCCGTGTAGGCAAAACCTTTGACCGTATCCCCTACTGTATGTTGACCTTCTTCTTTAGCAAGAGCATAGGTCTGACCATCCTTTTGCACAAAGTAAAAACGGTCATTTTCATCGATGATGAGTCCAACGATAAAACTTGCAAGATTTGTATTCATATTTCCTTCTTTCGAATAAAACTCAGCCAGCAATGCCAACTGAGTTTTTCTGTTTATTTTTAGACTTCCAAGATTTCTTTTTCTTTATTGGCAGTCATGTCGTCGATGTGTTTCACAGCATCGTCTGTTACTTTTTGAATATCTTTTTCAAGAGTCTTCAATTCGTCTTCAGTGATTTCTTTTGCTTTTTCTTGTTTCTTAGCTTCATCCATAGCATCACGACGGATATTGCGGACAGCCACTTTAGCATTTTCACCGACCTTCTTCACTTCTTTGGCAAGGTCACGACGAGTTTCTTCTGTAAGAGCTGGGATAACCAAGCGGATCACAGAACCGTCATTAGCTGGTGTAATACCAAGATCAGAAGCGTTCAAGGCACGTTCGATGTCTTTCAATGAAGACTTGTCAAATGGTGTTACCAACAAGACACGCGCTTCTGGAATAGTAATTGAAGCGATTTGGTTAAGAGGAGTTTCAACTCCATAGTATTCTACGTGGATACGGTCTAGCAAGCTTGCGTTGGCACGACCGGCACGGATACCTCCAAATTCACGAGCAAGTGATTGGTGAGACTGGGTCATTCTCTCTTTAGCTTTTTCTACAATTGCGTTAGCCATAATTTTCTTATTCCTTTTCTTCGATATTGTTTGAAACTGTTGTTCCGATATTTTCACCAAATACGACACGTTTGATGTTGCCTGGTTGGTTCATGTTAAAGACAACCAAGTCAATGTCGTTGTCCATAGAGAGGGTTGAAGCTGTTGAATCCATGATACGAAGACCTTTGTTGATAACGTCACGGTGGGTCAATTCTTCAAATTTAACAGCTGTCTTGTCTTTCTTAGGATCGGCATTGTAAACACCATCTACGCCATTTTTAGCCATAAGAATGGCATCCGCTTCGATTTCAGCTGCACGAAGGGCTGCTGTTGTATCTGTTGAGAAGTAAGGTGAACCAATTCCAGCACCAAAGATAACAATACGGCCTTTTTCAAGGTGACGAAGGGCACGTCCACGTACATAAGGTTCTGCCACTTGTTGCATGGCAATGGCTGTTTGTACACGCGTATCGACACCAACTTGTTGCAATGAATCTGCCATCACAAGAGCATTCATCACGGTCCCAAGCATTCCAGTGTAATCTGCCTGAACACGGTCCATTCCTGCTTCTGCAGCAGGTTCCCCACGCCAGAGATTTCCTCCACCAATAACAAGGGCAATTTCGATACCTAAGCTATGAACTTCTTGAATCTCTTTTGCGATTGTTTGAACTGTTTGGATATCAATCCCTACGCCACGTTCACCGGCAAGGGCTTCACCTGATAACTTGATTAAAATACGTTTATACTTGGGATTCGCCATTTTTACTCTCCTTTTTTTATCCTACCTATTTTATCACAATTTCTAAGATTTTTATAGTATCATGAGCAATTCTTTGAAAAAAATTAGACTGTTAAAAATTCCTCTAAGTCGGTAAGAGCACGCTCTGCAATTTTTTCATAACGAGCCTTCTTATCACGGATACGCTCGCCATCCAATTCCTTGATAATCCCAAAATTGACATTCATGGGCTGGAAATGCTTGCTGTCCGCATGAGTGATGTAATGAGCTAGACTTCCAATCGCTGTGGTCTCTGGGAAGATAGCTTCACTTTCACCCTTAAAGAGACGAGCTGCGTTAATACCTGCAACCAAGCCTGAAGCTGCTGACTCAACATAGCCTTCTACACCCGTCATTTGACCAGCAAAGAAAAGGTTTGGCTGTTTCTTAGAACGATAGGTCTGCTCCAGAAGATTTGGTGAATCCATGTAAGAATTGCGGTGCATGACCCCATAGCGAACAAACTCCGCATTTTCAAGACCTGGAATCATTTGGAAGACACGCTTTTGTTCTCCCCATTTGAGGTGGGTCTGGAAACCGACGATATTGTAGAGGCTACCAGCCGCATTATCCTGACGAAGCTGGACAACTGCATACGGTGTTTTGAACTCCCCGTCACGAGGGCCTGTATAATCGTCTGGATACTCCAAACCGACTGGCTTCATCGGACCATAAAGCATGGTTTTAATGCCACGCTTAGCCATGACTTCGATAGGCATACAACCTTCAAAGTACTTTTCTTTTTCAAACGAATTGAGCGGGGCTTCTTCCGCATTGATCAATGCTTCATGGAAATCCATAAATTCTTGCTTGGTCATAGGGGCATTGAGGTAGGCTGCTTCTCCCTTGTCATAACGAGACTTGAGATAGACCTTGCTCATATCGATGGTATTGACATCGATAATCGGCGCCGCCGCATCGTAGAAATAGAAACCATCACCGTCATTAAGGGCATGAATCTTTTCAGCTAGGGCATCGCTGGTTAAAGGACCAGTAGCGACAACTGTAATAACATCAGTCGGCAATTCTGTAATTTCATCACGAACCACTTCAATCAAGGGGTGATTAGCCACTTTTTCAGTCACCATTTGAGAGAAACCATCACGGTCCACCGCAAGGGCTCCACCAGCAGGAACACGTGTAGCTTCAGCAGATTCCAAGATAACAGAACCCAAGCGACGCATTTCTTCCTTGAGAAGCCCAACTGCATTGGTCAAAGCATCCCCACGTAAGGAATTGGAACAAACCAATTCAGCAAAATTGTCTGTTTTGTGCTGTGGTGTTGACTTGACCCCACGCATTTCATAAAGTTTAACTGGAATACCGCGTTCTGCGATTTGGTAAGCTGCTTCAGAACCTGCCAAACCAGCACCGATAACATTGATATAAGATTGAGACACGACACTAATACCTCTTTGGGTGGAACCTAAGTTCATATCAAAACAAGCTACTAGACTGTTTGACACCCACAAATCTTTCTAATTTTTCTTCTACTAGTATAACAAAAAAAGGGAAGATGGCAAACTTCCCTGTTTAATCACTTTCTTGATTTTTTTCCCAGTCGTGGTAGGCAGCATAGAGTTGACTTTTATTCCACATGTAGAGTTTCGCAACTTCCTTAATGGCTTGATTTTTCTTCATGCCTTCTTGGATGCGTGCTTGGATATCTGAAAACAAGTCCTCCTCGTCCTTTTCCTCCACATCCTGACTGGCACCCTCAATGATGAGAAGGCATTCGCCCTTGAGTGGCGTTTCAGCTATGCTTTCTAGTAGCTCTGAAATCTTTCCTCGTTGGTATTCTTCATAGATTTTGGTCAATTCTCTGACCAAGACCACCGAGCGGTTACCGTAGACTTCTAGCATATTTTCCAATGTATCTGCCACACGGTGAGGCGATTCGTAGAAAATCTGAGTTTCTGGATAGTCTTTTTTTGAGTTGAAAAATTGCTTTTGCTGACCTGATTTTCTCGGTAAGAAACCATAAAAAACATGTGGTTGCGGCGCCAAACCACTGGCAATCAAAGCAGAAATCCCTGCAGAGGCACCTGGAACGGTAACAACTGCGATTTCTTCCTCAATGGCTGCCTTGACTAAATCGTGACCAGGATCCGAGATACTAGGCAGACCCGCATCAGAAACCTGAGCAATACTTTGTCCTGCTTTCAGTAAACCAATCAAATCAGGAATTTTTTCCTTGGCATTGTGCTCATGAAAACTGATTTGCTTGGTCGAAATATCAAAATGCTTGAGCAGAAGCCCTGTATTGCGCGTGTCCTCAGCAGCAATCCAGTCCACCTCTTTCAAGGTCTGGATGGCACGAAAGGTCATATCATCTAGATTGCCAATCGGCGTTGCTACTAGGTAAAGCTTGCCATAGGGAGATTGTCCCTTAAAACTTTTTTGAATCTGCATGCTTACTCCCTATATAACAACTCATCACAGAACATACATTCCTCGTCCTGCTCGCGACGTTGTCCATAAAAATCATTACATACGTGAAAACCGTCTTTATAGATTCGGCGGACGCTTTCACGAACATGCTTGGCCTTAACGGGTGTATCTGCTTCCACCTCGCCCAAGCGTTCGCGCAACTTACTATTTTCCAAGCGAAGAGCTGTATTTTCCTCTACCAGGCTCTTGAGATTTTTCTTGATGGCTTCCACATCGGCCAAGGTCACCAGTAACTGTTGGGAAAAATCGTCTAGCGCATCAAATAATTCTTTTTTGTCCATAAACCAGCCCTTTCCTTTCTATATCGTTCATTTTTAATACTCAATGAAAATCAAAGAGCAAACTAGCCGCAGGCTGTACTTGAGTACGGCAAGGCGACGTTGACGTGGTTTGAATTTGATTTTCGAAGAGTATGAGTTTATATTTCTTTCAAGACCAGATATTCCATGGCATTTTGAAAGCTGACATTGGCCTGCCACATTTTTCTAGCTTCTAGCAAATCTTGTAGAATCTTTCGAATCCTTGCTTGCAAGAGATCCTGCCCACAGAGAACTTCGAGGATTCGCAAGACCTGATCCTGCTTTTCCTTATCATCTGCCAAGCTGGCTAATTTAGCAACTTGGAGATAACTTTCTTTTTTCTTGGCTAATAACCAGGTCAGTAGGCGTTCACTCTCATCGACCAAGGTCCAAAAACTAGCCTGATTTGCCAACTTTTCAGCTTCAGCTCGTGATTGACAAAACTGGGCTAAGAAAGTCGCTTTTTTCTTGACCAGACCTGCTTGTTCTAATTGATGGATGAGCTTTTCTTCTTGCTTTTTAAAATGGAAAATCTGGGTCCGACTACGGATAGTTGGCAACATCTTTTCCTCATCGCTGGTCAAGAAGAAAATGTAAACTTCACTCTGGGGCTCTTCGATGACCTTGAGCAGAGAATTGGTCGCGTTGGGATGCATTTTCTCAGCTTGCTCGATAATAAAAACCTGTTGCTGACTTTCAATCCCTGCTTGAGAAAACTGGCCCACCAATTCCCGAATCCGTTCTGTCTTGATGACCTGATTGACTGGCTTGATTAAAGTAACATCGGGAAATTCTTCCTGTTCAATTAGCTTGCAGTTTCGACATTTTTCACATGGCAAAACGCCTACTTTATCCGTACAAAAGAGGCTCTTAGCCAAAAACTGCGCCATTTCCAAGCTTCCAAAGAAACCCGAAAAGAGATAGGCGTGATTGAGCTGGTCTTGTTCTAGGATACGGACAAAGCGGTCAAACTGGTCTGGCTGCCAAGCTTTTAGTTGTTCTTGTTTCATTTATCCAAGCCCATTCTATCAAACAAGACAGCCTTGGTAGTTTCCACAACTTGTTCCAAAGGGAGACTAGCATCAATCTTGACAATGCGATTTCCTTCTTTGTCCAGAAGAGAAAGGTAGCCTTGACGGACTTTTTTATGCAAGTCCAACCCTTCCAAGTCCAAACGATTGACCTCCCGGTCACTATTAGCAGCAATGCGAGCCAGTCCCTCTTCCACCTCAATGTCAAAATAAAGTGTCAAATCGGGTTTGAGGCCATCTGTAGCAAAATGATTGAGCCAGTCAATGGCTTCAATGTCCAAGCCACGACCAAATCCCTGATAAGCAACAGAACTATCGATGAAGCGGTCCATAATGACCAACTTGCCAGCTTCAAGGGCTGGAAGAACTTTTTCCACCAAATGCTGTCTGCGACTGGCGATATAGAGAAGGAGTTCTGTCTTAGCATCCATCTGAGTATGACTTGGATCTAAAATCACTTCCCGAATCTTCTCCCCAATCAAGACTCCGCCTGGCTCACGGGTCGTCAGCACCTCTACTCCGTTTTCCTCTAAAATTGGGAGTAGAGCCTCTAAAACACTGGTCTTGCCTGCTCCCTCTGGTCCCTCAAGAGAGACTAAAAATCCTTTTGACATGTCTAACTCATTTCTTTTTTACTACCTTCTATTCTATCAAAAAAATAGGTTTTTGTGACAATCTTTTTGTCTTCTCATTTCATGCACCATAAAAGAGGCAGTCAAAGCCACCTCTTATTTACCTAGTTCTTGTGTTCGTTTGTAAGCTTGACCAACTGCATCCATGACCGTTCCCCGAAAAGCATGCGCTTCTAAGCTCGCTACACCAGCGATAGTCGAACCGCCTGGGCTACAAACTTGGTCTTTCAATACTCCAGGATGCTCTTGGCTTTCTAGGACCAATTGTCCAGCGCCGACAACTGTTTGAGCCGCCATTTTCAATGCCGTTTCTCGTGGCAATCCTGTCTGTACACCCGCATCTGCTAAGGCCTCAATAAAGAGATAGACAAATGCCGGCCCACAACCTGCAAGACCTGTCGCTGCATCAATTAAGCTTTCCCCAAGTTCAACAAAGAGACCTGCCTTGGCTAACAGCTTACAAAAGAGCTCACTGTCCTCAGCCCTGCAATTAGGAGACAAGGCATAACTAATCACTCCTTGCCCGATAGAAGCAGGGGTATTTGGCATCATACGAATAATTCGATGTTGACTTGGGATAAGACTTGCTAGTTTTTCTAAAGTCAATCCAGCTGCCATGGAAATCAAAAGAAGACTCTCTCGTTTTTCAAGAATGGTCTGATAGTGAGAAAGCAGTTCAGAAAACTGAGCAGGCTTAACTCCTAGAAAAATCACACCTGCTTCTGCGAAGATTTCGTCATTGCTGGAAGCCTGACCACCGAAATTGGCGATGAAAGCATCTACTTTCGCTTGACTGCGATTGGCAAGGAGAATCTGAGCACCCGTCTTGGCCTGCACAACAGCCTTAGCCAAGCTAGCTCCCATATTTCCCAAACCGATAAATCCAATCTTCATCTCTTACTCCCTTATCTGTCCGTCACCAGTAACCACATACTTGTAGCTGGTCAACTCTTTCAAGCCCATAGGCCCACGCGCATGCAGTTTCTGAGTAGAAATCCCCATCTCACATCCAAGACCAAACTGGCCACCATCAGTGAAACGAGTCGAGGCATTGACATAAACCGCTGCAGAGTCCACTTGATCTGTAAAGTAAGCTGCAGCTTCAGTATTTTCCGTCACAATGGCATCCGAATGATGGGTACTGTGGGCTTCAATATGGGCAACCGCTTCTTCTAAACTACTCACAACCTTAACCGCTAGGACATAGTCTAAAAACTCGGTGTCAAAGTCTTGTGCCTCAGCTGCTCGACCTGAAAGAGACTGACTTGCTTTCTCATCCAAGCGGAATTGAATTGGTTCCAGTCCAGCTTCTTTCCGACTTGTAACCAGCACTTTCTCCAAGCGAGGAAGAAAACGTGCTGCCTTGTCTTCATGAACCAGCAAGACCTCCATAGCATTGCAGACAGAAGGACGACTGGTTTTAGCATTGTTAATGATAGACAGAGCCTTGTCTTCATCGGCATCCTTATCCACATAGACATGTACAATCCCAGTTCCTGTCTCGATAACGGGTACGATAGCATTTTCAACCACGGCATTGATCAAGCCAGCACCTCCACGAGGAATAAGAAGGTCTAGATAACCCTTGGCCTTCATCATAGCATAGCTACTTTCACGACTAGTATCTTCCACCAGTTGAATCACCTCTGGATGGATGATCGTCGTCTCCAAGCCCTTCTTTAAGGCTGTGACAATAGCATGAGCTGTTTGATAGGCATCCTTGCCACTACGAAGAACGACCGCATTGCCACTTTTGAGAGCCAAGGCAGCCGCATCAGACGTCACATTTGGACGGCTTTCATAGATAATACCAATAACCCCCATGGCCACACGCTTCTTAGTAATAACCAAGCCATTTTCAAGCTGACTTGTTTCTAGGACCTCACCAATAGGATCTGGTAAAGCAACCACTTCACGAATCCCTCTTGCCATCGCTTCTATACGTCCCGCATCCAAATAAAGACGGTCTAGCAAAACATCTGAGATTTTTCCCTTGGCCGCTTCCATATCGAGGGCATTGGCCGCTAAAATCTCCTCAGTAGCCGCCACTAAGTGATCAGCCATAGCTAGCAAGGCTTGGTTTTTCACTGCTTCGCTGGCAGTATTGATAGATTTCTTAACAGCCTGTACCTGTTCAAATTGTTCTTGTGTACTTACCATCGTTCACCTCTAAAATTCTGTAAAGAGCAGCTGGATTTCAGGAGTAATGGAAATCCAGTCATCACGGTGAATCAAGACTCCCTTAGCTTTTTGAGAACGGAGCATATCTTCTAGGGCTGAGACACCAAATTGGACACGTCCCTTTCCAAGAGATTGACCTGTTTCTTTATCTGCTACTGTTACAATATCGTGGTAAGAGAAGTTTCCTTCCACTTCTACCACACCCGATAAAAGGAGACTTTTCCCGTTTTTTGAAAGTGCCTCTGCAGCTCCACCATCTACCCAAATCGTTCCCTGACTTTGAGCATAGAAGGCCAGCCATTGTTTCTGGGTACGAAGTCCCTTCTCTTGCGCAACAAAGAAGGAACCATCCTTGGTCTCCTCCGCTGCTTCAATCAAGGCATCAGATTTCATGGAAGAGCAGATATAGACTGGCACACCTGACTCCGTCGCAATAGTTGCAGCTTTGATTTTTGTCAACATACCCCCAGTACCGTTTGACGAACCTGCTCCACCAGCCATATCAATAATCTCACGATTGATAGTCTCGATTTTCTCCAAACGTTTGGCTGTTGGATCTGAGTTGGGATTTCCGGTATAGAGACCGTCCACATCCGTCAAGAGAACTAAAAGGTCTGCTTGGACCATCGCCGCTACCTGGGCACTCAGAGTGTCATTATCACCCACCTTGAGCTCATCAATAACGACACTGTCATTCTCGTTGATGATGGGGATTGCACCACGATGAAGCAATACAGACAAGGCCTGGTGGGCATTCTTATAGCGACGCTTATCTACAAAATCATCCTGTGTCAGCAAGATTTGTGCAGAAACGATCTGGCGCATGAGGAGGTTGGTTGTGTATTCCTCCAACAAAAGTCCCTGACCAACTGCAGCCGAAGCTTGTTTATCTGCAATCTTGGTCGGACGTTTTTTAAAACCCAAAGCTCCAAATCCAGCGGCAACTGCCCCAGATGACACTAAAATCAACTCATGTCCAGCTTCATGTAGCATAGCCAATTGCTGGGTAATTGCCTTTACTTTACTCCTTGATAAACTCCCGTCTTCATTTGTCAAGGAGGAAGTCCCTACCTTAAAGACGATTCGTTTGTACTTCATATTCTCACTCCGATTCTTCATATTTATCCATTATAACATGAATACTTTAAAATGGAAAAGACTTGAAATGAAAAAGGTTGAGACAAGGCATCTCAACTCTTTTATCTATTCTCAGTTTTACGCAATCTTTCCAGCGTTTCTTTAAAAATCTCTGGAATATCTGCTGTGAACTCCAAGGTTTCACCTGTTCTCGGATGAGTAAAGCCTAGAGTCTTAGCATGGAGAAATTGCCCATGTCCCTTCAGTGTCTTACGAGGACCATAGACTTCATCACCAGCGACTGGATGGCCAATATAAGCCATATGAACACGGATTTGGTGAGTACGCCCTGTTTCCAGTTGCAACTCTAGCAAACTATAATCTCCAAAGCGTTCCAAGACTTGAAAACGAGTCACTGCTGGCTTCCCTTTAGCAGTCACTGCCTGTTTCTTACGATCTTTTTCACTACGACCAATCGGAGCTTCAATCACACCACGATCATTGGGAAGATTGCCATGAACAATCGCCCAGTATTTGCGGAGAGACTTCTTATCCTTGAGTTCTTGAGCGAGTGCTAAGTGGGCCTCATCATTCTTAGCAATCATAAGGAGACCAGACGTGTCCTTGTCTATGCGATGAACAATACCCGGTCGGAGAACCCCATTGATACCTGACAAGTCCTTGATATGGTACATGAGGGCATTGACCAAGGTTCCGCTAGTATGACCGGCGCTGGGATGAACCACCATCCCTTGAGGTTTGTTAACAACGGCTACATCCTCATCTTGGTAGACGATTTCTAGCGGAATATCCTCAGCCACATACTCTAAAACCTCCGGTTCTGGCACATGGTAGGTGACGATATCCCCCTCTTGGACAGTGTATTTGGCTTTCTTTACTTGCCCATTCACCAAAACTTGTCCAGCCTTGATTTGTTCATTCGCGAGACTGCGTGACAATTCTGTCAGATCTGACAGAGCCTTGTCTAGACGTTGCCCACCAGTTTCAATTTTTATTTCCATTTACTTCCTCTTTAAGCATTGCAATCAATAAAACAATCACACCAACTGTCAAATAGCTGTCAGCAACATTGAAAATCGCAAAGTTGATAAAGTCTAGGTGAAACATATCCACCACAAAACCTTGACTCATTCTGTCGATAAAGTTGCCCAGACCTCCCGCGATTATCAAGGTCAGTCCAAAAACCAACCAGAGAGAATCCTCCATGTGTTTATGTAGATACCAAATGGCACCTACCATGACGACCAGTGTAATGACAGCAAATAACCACTGCTGATCTTGCAGCATGGAGAAGGCTGCCCCACGATTTTGCAGGTAGGTCAAGCTAACGAGATTGGGGATCCACGAACGAACTTCACCCAGTGGAATCTGCTGGACAACATAGGCTTTAACCCACTGATCCAGCCCAATCAAAAGCAGTACAATGACTGCTACTATTCCTCTTTTTTTCATGATTTCCTCTTTTGATCAAAATATTCTTGCATAACCTCAACGAAAAGAGTACCAGCTTGGCTAAGCTCCACTTCTTCCCGTTTGACATAGACCATGTGGTTATCTAGATTATCCTTGAGACGAATGACTGTGATCCCATTAACACTGTCACTATCTAAAAACCCAGATCCAGTTGCGTAAGCATCCGTCCGCTCCAAAATACCATTCAAAGTAGCACGGTCGGTCACATTGAACATCTGGGAGCTCGCGCTGGTGTCGACAAAGTTCTCTGAATAGTATAGATACTCATCCTTTTCCTGAGTAAAACGAACTGTTGGTAAATCCGCTAAATCCTCCATGACCAATTCCTCTTTCTGTGCTAAAGGATGCCCTTCACGAAGATAAATGTGAGTCTGGAAAGGAATTAGTTCAATAACTTCTAAACCAAGCTTTTCAACCCGTTGCATGATGCCCTTTTTATTTTGATTGTTGAGGTAGATAATCCCAATCTCACTATGTCCTTGAGCCACTTCGTCTAAAATTTGAACTGTGGTAGACTCAAAAATACGAAAGTTCTTGTAGTCAGGATAACGTTCCGAAAAGGCCGTAATCGTTGGTGGCAAGAAGTCATAGTGCTGGCTGGCAATGGAAAATTCATCCTTTTCTTCCTCAGGATTGGCATATTGATTTTGAAAAACATCAAATCCTTTGACCAATTCCTGCGCTTTCTCATAAAATTCCATACCACGACGGGTCAAAAAAGTCCCCGAACTCGTCCGACGGAAAATCTTAAAACCCAGCTCTTTTTCCAAATCGCGCACAGAAATAGACAGACTTGGCTGACTAACATACATCTTTTCAGCAGCTTCACGGAAAGTACCACTATTGGCAATGGCCACAACATAGCGTAATTGTTGAATGTTCATCTTTTACCCCCAACTTCTCTATCTGTTCATTATACCATATTTCAGAACTTTTCCAAAAAAGAAAAAAGTGTCCATCGCAAGTTTAAATCTAACTATTCTCTATTAAATTCAAAATGTGTATCAAAACAAAAAAATAGGCTCTCCGAAAACTCGGAAAGCCTTATTTTATGCTACTTCTAGCTTCCTCGCCTTTTCATTTCAAGGCTCGGGATAAAAAGGTTCACTGGACCTTTTTATTTAGCGATTGGGTAAACAGAAACTTGTTTTTTATCGCGACCTTTACGTTCAAAGCGTACTACGCCTTCAACTTTAGCGAACAAAGTATCGTCTCCACCACGTCCAACGTTTACACCTGGATAGATGTGTGTACCACGTTGACGGTAAAGGATTGATCCACCTGTTACAGTTTGTCCGTCAGCTGCTTTAGCTCCAAGACGTTTTGCTTGTGAATCGCGTCCGTTTGATGTAGAACCTCCACCTTTTTTGTGGGCGAAAAGTTGCAAGTTGTTAAGAGTCATTTTTAACATAATGTTTTCCTCCGTGTTAGTTTTCTGTGATAACTCTGGTTTGGACGAACTCAGAAGAGTTCTCCGATAAGTTTGCCATACCTAAGAAAAATGATTCGAAGAATAACTGCGTCATTTCTCTCTGGTGTGAAGGAAGATCCGCTGGTATATCAACCTTTAGATAGCCACCTTCATCTTCGTTTAATTCTAAGATTGGTTCGTAGCCTGCAAATTTCTCAATGGAATTGACAAAGTTAATGGCAAGCGTAGAAACCGATGCACACACGACATCTAAGCCGTATTCGCCACTTTCGGCGTGTCCAGTAATTTCCGCACTCCTCAGCTCGCCATCTTCGGCTCTCTCAAAGACTGCTTGTATCATGTGTTCTCCTTAAAATTAAGCGTTGATTGCGTTGATGACAACTTTTGTATATGGTTGACGGTGACCTTGTTTACGGTGGCTACCTTTTTTAGGTTTGTACTTGTAAGTAACAACTTTCTTTTGTTTTCCTTGTTTTTCAACAGTTCCAACTACAGTAGCTCCAGCAACAAGTGGAGTTCCGACAACAGTGTTTTCACCACCAACAAGAACAACTTCGTTAAAAGTAACTTCTTGACCAGCTTCAACGTTCAATTTTTCAACGTAGATTGCTTGACCAACTTCAACTTTAACTTGTTTTCCGCCAGTTTTGATAATTGCGTATGTGCTCATTATGCACCTCCTATGATTTTTAGGGTTTCCCCGTATTTTTGTGAAGACTCGCCTAGCATCGTGGGACGAACCACTTTATACTCACTATGTGAGCAAACGATGTTCGTGCGGTTGCACAGGACTGTGCATAGTCAACTCTTCAAGTATAGCATATCTTCTTTTTTCTTACAAGCGAAATCAATCAAATTTAAGCTTTTTCTTTCCTTTTTTTCTCCAAGAAGCAAAAAGCATACTGAAGTAAAAGATACTCATCATAAGAGGAACACCTAGAATTGTCTTCTCCTGATAGTAAATCGTCAAATAAGCTGAAAAAACAACTCCGAAGACAAAACTGCTAAGCAAGCTAACAAAAATCAATCCCTCTCGTAGGAAAGGCGTATGCTTGGTCCGGAAATAATCTCCAAAAGCCAACATGGTACGTTTGATATTCCCTGTCATAAAAGCATTATTATAGGCAATCCCTGACACTTCTCCAAAGGCTGTTGTCACCAGTCCCATACAAAAGGCTAAGGGCGGTACGAGATAGATATTATCAACCGATTGCGGCACAAAGCCTATAATTAGGGACAGGACTGCAAGAGGAATCAAGGACAAAATCGGCTTTTTAACAATTCGAAGTTTTTCCTTATATAATGTCAGAAAAAAGACACCCATCATAAAGGACAACAAGGTCATTACTTTGGCACTGGCATCCGAGACATTCTGCTGAATGAGTCCTACAGAAAGAAAAACCACATTCCCAGTTTGTCCAGCCACAAGGGTGTTCCCTCGCACGATAAAAGTATAAGCATCGACATATCCTGCACAAAAAGTCAAAAAAAGCGCTAGTCGCTTAGACTGACGTGATATTTTTCTTATTGGTAATAATCTCATTTTCTCCCCCTTTTCATTTCATCTACCTATCTAAATATTGTACCACTTTCTCTAAGAAATGCGTACTCCATTTGAAAATTTTTACCATCTGTTGGATAGTCCTTCTTTTCTATGTTATAATGAAGGAAGGATTTGAAGTCGGAAAAGGAGTATTTATGCTTAAATTAGGTATCATCGGAACAGGGGCTATCAGCCATCATTTCATAGAAGCAGCCCATGCTAGCGGAGAATACCAGCTGGTTGCAGTCTATTCTAGAAAACGAGAAACTGCCGCAACCTTTGCTTCTCGCTATGAAAATATCCAACTCTTTGATCAATTAGAAGACTTCTTTAAGTCTTCCTTTGATGTAGTCTATATCGCCAGTCCAAACTCCTTGCATTTTGTTCAAGCCAGGGCTGCCTTGTCTGCTGGTAAGCACGTCATTCTTGAAAAGCCAGCTGTCACTCAGCCACAAGAATGGCTGAATTTGAGACAGACAGCTAAGAAAAATCACTGTTTTATCTTTGAGGCAGCTCGTAATTACCACGAGGAAGCCTTTACCACTATCAAGAATTTTTTGGCAGACAAGCAAATTTGGGGAGCAGATTTCAACTATGCCAAGTATTCTTCCAAGATGCCTGACTTATTGGCTGGACAGACGCCAAATGTCTTTTCAGATCGTTTTGCTGGTGGAGCCCTTATGGATTTGGGGATTTATCCTCTCTACGCTGCCATTCGCCTCTTTGGAAAGGCTCAAGACGCGATTTATCAAGCTCAACAGCTTGACAATAGCATTGACCTGAATGGAGACGGTATCCTCTTCTACCCTGACTTTCAAGTTCATATCAAAGCTGGGAAAAACATCACTTCCAATCTTCCTTGTGAGATTTACACAGCAGATGGAACCTTGACCCTTAACACGATTGAACATGTCCGCTCAGCTATTTTTAGCGACCACCAAGGAAATCAAGTTCAACTCCCTATCCAACAGGCTCCTCATACGATGACTGAGGAAGTTGCTGCGTTTGCTCAGATGATCCAGCAACCAGACCAGACGATCTACCAGACTTGGCTGGATGATGCAAGCTCTATTCATGAGCTACTATATACTATGCGCCAGACTGCTGGCATTAGATTTGAGGCAGAAAAATGAAAACCAAACTACCGACTGAATGGCAGGAATTGAGTGACCAACTCGGTTTCCAGGAATTTACTCCCATTCAAATTCAACTATTTGAACCCATCCTTGCTGGAGAAAACATACTGGGAGTGAGCCCAACAGGAACTGGTAAGACGCTAGCTTATTTACTCCCAAGTCTTCTCAGACTACAAAAGAAAAAAGCCCAACAACTCTTGATCCTAGCACCAAATACAGAACTTGCTGGACAGATTTTTGACGTGTGTAAAACGTGGGCGGAAGCCATCGGTTTGACCGCTCAGCTCTTCTTATCAGGTTCGAGTCAGAAACGCCAGATTGAACGACTCAAAAAAGGACCAGAAATTCTGATTGGAACACCTGGCCGTATCTTTGAGTTGATTAAATTGAAAAAAATCAAGATGATGAATGTGGAAACCATCATCCTGGATGAATTTGACCAATTACTCGATGATTCTCAGATTCACTTTGTTGAGAAAATTACTCACTACGCACCTCGTGACCACCAACTCGTCTACATGAGTGCGACGACCAAGTTTGACCAAGAGAAGATTGCACCAAACACGCGCACCATTGATCTCTCTGATCAAAAACTGGACAACATCCAACACTTCTATATGCAGGTAGACCAACGTCACCGTGTGGATATGCTACGAAAACTAGCTCATGTTGAGGATTTCCGCGGACTAGTTTTCTTTAATAGCCTGTCAGATCTTGGAAGTGCGGAGGAAAAACTACAGTATCGGGATATCTTAGCTGTTTCCCTCGCTAGCGATGTCAATGTGAAATATCGAAAAGTCATCTTAGAAAAGTTTAAAGATAAGCAACTAACCCTGCTCCTTGCAACTGACCTTCTGGCTCGTGGAATTGATATAGATAGCCTAGAATGTGTCGTAAACTTCGACGTCCCTAGAGATATGGAAACTTACACCCACCGCGCTGGCCGTACAGGTCGCATGGGTAAAGAGGGCTATGTTATTACTCTCGTAACCCATCCTGAAGAACTTAAAAAACTCAAGAAATTCGCAAGTGTGCGTGAAATTGTTCTAAAAAATCAAGAACTCTATATCAAATAAGGTTGGCATTCGCCAACCTTTTTCTTATTCCCAAGTAATTTCTAATTGATAGCTGGCAAAGGAGTGTCCCTCTTGATTTTGCAGTTGATAGGCGAGCTCAATCTTTTGCCCATCCAGTTCATAGTGATTCGTTTGAATGATAAACTCCTGCATCCCCATTGGAGTCGGAATATAGGCTAAACTATCACTATCCTTTAGAAATCTCATAATAGTCTTCGGATTGGAAAAACGGGTCATCACCAGTTCTTGACCATGAAACTTGAGAACCACTTTTTCTTTTTCCTCATTATAAAAAAGCAGATAGCTATAATCCCCTTTTTCACGCACTTCAACGTCATAAAGCTGGTCAATCACTTCCAACTGCTCATCAAACTGAATCCTATTTCGCATCCGAATCTTCACATCAAATCCTCTTTCATGTCTCTTGTCCTACTATTTTACCAAAAAGAGCAGGATTTTGCTATAATGGTCATATGAATGAAAAAGTATTCCGTGACCCAGTTCACAACTACATCCACGTCAATAATCAGGTCATATACGACTTGATCAATACAAAAGAATTTCAACGTCTTCGCCGTATCAAACAGCTAGGGACTTCCAGTTATACCTTCCATGGTGGGGAGCACAGTCGCTTTTCCCACTGTTTGGGGGTCTATGAGATTGCACGACGCATCACAGAGATTTTTGAAGAAAAATATCCTAAAGAATGGGATCCTGCTGAGTCTCTCTTGACTATGACCGCTGCACTCCTTCATGACCTTGGGCATGGTGCTTACTCGCATACTTTTGAACATCTCTTTGATACAGACCACGAAGCCATCACTCAGGAAATTATCCAAAGTCCTGAGACAGAGATTCACCAAGTCCTGCTACAAGTAGCGCCAGACTTTCCTGAAAAAGTGGCTAGTGTCATCGACCATACCTACCCTAACAAACAGGTCGTACAGCTCATTTCCAGTCAGATTGATGCAGACCGCATGGACTATCTCTTGCGCGACTCTTATTTTACAGGAGCATCTTATGGGGAATTTGACCTGACTCGCATCCTTCGAGTCATTCGTCCAGTCGAAAATGGTATCGCCTTTCAGCGCAATGGCATGCACGCCATCGAAGACTATGTTCTCAGTCGCTACCAGATGTATATGCAGGTTTATTTCCACCCAGCAACACGGGCCATGGAGGTTCTCCTACAAAATCTCCTCAAACGCGCCAAGGAACTCTATCCTGAAGACAAGGACTTCTTTGCACGCACTTCTCCACATTTGCTACCTTTTTTTGAAAAGAAAGTTACTCTATCTGACTATCTGGCACTTGATGACGGCGTGATGAATACCTACTTCCAACTCTGGATGACCAGTCCTGACAAGATACTAGCCGACTTGTCACAACGTTTTGTCAACCGCAAGGTCTTTAAATCCATTACTTTTTCAGAAAAAGACCAAGACCAACTCGCAACCATGAGACAGCTGGTTGAAGAAATCGGCTTTGATCCAGACTACTATACTGCTATTCATAAGAACTTTGACCTCCCTTATGATATCTATCGTCCCGAATCTGAAAATCCACGGACACAGATTGAGATTCTACAGAAAAATGGTGAACTGGCAGAACTCTCTAGCCTGTCTCCTATCGTCCAATCTCTTGCTGGCAGCCGCCACGGAGACAATCGTTTCTATTTTCCAAAAGAAATGTTGGACCAAAACAGCATCTTCGCAAGCGTTACCCAGCAATTTTTACACTTGATTGAGAACGATCATTTTACCCCAAATAAGAACGAATAGAGGAAATTTATGAGTATTAAACTAATCGCCGTCGATATCGATGGTACCCTGGTTAACAGTAAAAAGGAAATCACTCCGGAAGTCTTTTCTGCCATCCAAGATGCCAAAGAAGCTGGTGTCAAAGTCGTAATTGCAACGGGTCGTCCTATCGCAGGTGTTGCCAAACTTCTGGACGACTTGCAATTGAGAGACGAGGGTGACTATGTCGTAACCTTCAATGGTGCCCTTGTTCAAGAAACTGCTACTGCCCATGAGATTATCAGCGAATCCTTGACCTATGAGGATTATCTGGATATGGAATTTCTCAGTCGCAAGCTCGGTGTCCACATGCACGCTATTACCAAGGACGGTATCTATACTGCCAATCGCAATATCGGAAAGTACACGGTGCACGAATCAACCCTCGTCAGCATGCCCATCTTCTACCGCACCCCTGAAGAAATGGCTGACAAGGAAATCGTCAAGTGTATGTTTATCGATGAACCGGAAATTCTCGATGCTGCGATTGAAAAGATACCAGCAGAATTTTACGAGCGCTACTCCATCAACAAATCTGCTCCTTTCTACCTCGAACTCCTTAAAAAGAATATAGACAAGGGTTCAGCTATTACCCATCTAGCTGAAAAACTCGGATTGACCAAAGATGAAACCATGGCGATCGGTGACGAAGAGAATGACCGCGCCATGCTGGAAGTCGTTGGCAACCCCGTTGTCATGGAAAATGGAAATCCAGAACTCAAAAAAATCGCCAAATACATCACCAAAACAAACGACGAATCCGGCGTCGCCCATGCTATCCGTACGTGGGTACTGTAAAATGCTTAAGGATAGAAAATAAACGACACCCCAAAAGTAGAGATGAGACTCTAACTTCTGGGGTGTTCTTTTTGATTTTTCGCCAAACCTTCTAATCAAATCATCTAAATAATCCCAGTCTATCTAGTTCTTTTAGGGCGGATTCTCTTGATGGGTATGGATTTCTATTGATGAAAATTTTTACTGTTTCGACGTGATGATAAAGATCCATGCTGATTTCTTTTAAATTATCAATAAAGACATCAAGTAGTTCTGGTTCAATGTTCTCTAAGGGAGAAGGAAGCTCTTTCTTATTTTCAAACTCAAAAGCTTCTTTAGCAGTCACACCTATTACATAACTAATGTTGTCCCACAAGAGACCATTCGCTTCATTTTCATCTAATTGCATGTAGATAAATATTCCACTGAAGTCTGTCCCATCATCTAAAAGGCGATAAAGTTCCTCTCCCCTTTTATCTCTATTCTCCAAAAAACTCCAACATGCATCCAAGGCGGTTCGAATATGTGAAGTATATTCTGTTTCCATACGATTCGCAATTGCCTCAGCAAAAATCAACATAAAATAACTAGTAAGCATATCCTCTCCTGATCTATGCTTGAACGAATGGCCTATTCGTTCTCATCAGATAAAAATAGTGGTCCAAAGTAGTTTTTAACGAGATCATCCTTTAGATATCCTTCTAATTCTGGTCCAGTTATTTGTGAAATAAGTTCCCTATTTTCAGCTAGAATTTGTTTGTAACTTAAGGAAAGAACCTCAAGTATGTCCTCGTCGACACTTTCAATCGTTTGTGGTAGGTAGATTTCTTCCGAAGCAATATATGAATAGTGACAAACTAAAACAAAGAAATTAGCGATACAGTTCCATACTAGTGGATTGGTTTTCTTATCCAATACCTGAAATGTCAAGATATCCTGCTCGTCTATATTTTCCAGTCGATTATATAAAATATCTGGGCAAAAATCACTCTCTTTATCAAGCTCCTGTTTTGAAAGTTTTAAGGAATCAAGGACAAACTCCTGATATTCTTTCTCACTGATAAGATCTACAAGACCGTACATCAACTCCTGTAAGAAGCGCAATAAATTTCTATTATCATTCATCAGTTTTCCTTCTATTACTAAAAACTAACTTGGTGATCCACTGAAAAACGTGGCACTCACTCTTCCTCTTCAAACATCAGAGCATCCAGTTCTTCTCTCTCTGCCGCAATCTCTTCAAAAGTAGAAATAAGATTATTTACTATTTCTAAGGTGATAATACCAGTCGAATCCCTCATCGTAACCTTGGTCCCAATAGCACTCAACTCACGGATGAGTTCTCTAACCTTTTTCAATTCATCCAAATCTAACATGTCTACTTCTATCACCGTGTCATGATCTTTGATTCTGGATTGGATTAAAGAAAAAGGCAAGGATGAATGGTTTCTTAACAACTTATAGGTCCCTGACTTGTCACCTATAGAATCAATAAAAATAGCTAGCATCGTTTTTACTCCTTTATACTTGAAAACATCAGTATCCCATGTCTACAAGGAAAAGATATAAGCTTGAATCTCCTCTATCATGCATCGATTTGTCGTTCTTACTCTTATGGCTTGAAGCCATAAAGATAAAGCAAGCATAATAGCTTGCTTGAAAGTTAAGGAATTAAAAATTGATTTTCATAATCTTTTGGGAGTTCATAAGATATTTCTCCATTACTATTACCAAATCGACTTTGATTAAAAATTGGAAATAGCTTGGAGTCGTACACAGTTTTTATAACAAAACGTTCTCTTTCAAAACTAATAGTTGCAGCTACTGAGGGATCCTTAAAAACTGATTGTTCCCCTTGGGAATGCAAGCGAACGTTTATAGTAGCTACTTCTTCAGGATATTTCTCAAATCTAACATCAAAACTAATGTCGCTACCTGTCGAAGGAATGTACATTTGATATTCACTTACACTGATACTTTGAATCTTTCCTAATTTCTGTTCCAATTCTGGGTCGTTTCTATACAGGTCTGTTTGGATAGCTAGTTTGAAATTTTCCTCATGTTCTTGTAGCCATCTGTTAAGATTACGAATCATAATTTCTTTTTCAACTTGCCTGGAGGCATCCTTGCTCTTGCGATCAAGTTTATTCATAGTTTCAGTCAATTTATCTTGCTCTCGCTTCCAATCCCACGAGGGGTCACTTGATACCTCTACTACTGATAAGTACCATCTCCTCATAGTTTCAGGAGATTTATAAGGATTGGGTTTTATAAATGTAAAAGGACCTATACCAGCATCAGGAAAGTATAATTCTACTTTCATTGACTGCTTGCGATTATTATTAGCATAGGCTGTAAAGGAAATATGATAATTTCCACCTACATCTCCACCATTATCAAAGCCTCCCCTCGCAGAACCTGGTAAAAGCGTCACTGACTTTATATATTGCCCTTGACTGTCTATGTCTGCAATAATTTCGCTTTTGATAGAATCCGCATGATCATGAATAAACTTACCAGTGTTCCCAATCGGTATCCTAATTAACAAATATGACAAACCAATAATAATAAAGGGAACGGAAATTGCAAGGAATATCCACTTGTTCGATTTTAACATAATATCTCCTGATGCTCATTAAAAATCAGTTATAAAACAGCTTTTATAGTGCTTTACCTTTCAACCCGACGGTTCCTTTTTTCAATTTCATTCATTGATTATCCTCCCGTTGTTTAAATATAGTTAAATCTATTTGAACAGCCTCATCCCTAGATTCCATTAGTATTGAAATTCCATAGATTGTTCCACTAGAGTACCTTACTCTGATTCTACAGGTTGTATCCTCTGGCATATCGTACTTATTTTTAAGATATTTATAGAGGTCAGAATGATTTTCTGGTTCATAGATAATATCACGAAGCTCTGTTTCTGCACTCTTAAAGGTTTCTTTTATATTCAAGGAAGCGAAATAATCTCTTTGTACTACCAAATTAAGAATTTCTTCATCATATAAAGGAGTTACCTCCGACCCATAATTTAACTTCCCATTAGAGTAAGTAACAGGAACTGTTTCTTTATTATCCCCAATTTTTATTGTATAGTCACCCTTAATGTCAGATTGGCTAGTATCTAAGAATACTTTATAATCCTTTACTACGTTTCCACTCTCTATATAAATACTATTTTTGTAAAGCTTTAATCCATTAAACTCCTTCTTGTCTTGCTCTAAAAATTTAAATATAGGTTCAAACGTTTTTTCAAATTCGTACTGTTCCTTTGTTCTGTTTTTGGGAATGGTCTCACCACCCAAACTACATCCAGTCAGTGTATAAAGAGTCAGGACCATTAACATCACACTAACAACCCAAAATAAGCGTTTATTTTCCTTCATCTCTTTCTCCTAAACATTCTATGCCTATTATAACATAAAAAAGAGCGTTTCCGCTCCCTTTATCACTCAGGTAATTCTACCTTCAAAATCATATCCGTTGGTTGTAATACCTTCTGAACAGCTGCGAGAAAGGCTAGTCCATTATCCGATGGAGAATATTGGAAGGTGATATGGATGACTTTTTTATCAAAGCTATCGCCATATCGATCCACATACTGCTTACTTTCGAGGAAGTAGATATAGTTGTTGAGTTTTTCTTGCAGTTTCAACAAATGTTCTTCTTCAGTATCTGGAAGCCAAAGATTGCCATCTATTAATAAAAGTTCCAAGTCTGTGTCACTCGTTCCGATTGCATCAATTTCTGAAACATCTAACTGAATAAGAGATTCTTTTATCCAAAATGTCGTTTTTATCAAACGATAAAGTCGATCTATTGCATCACTTTCATTTTTAAATTCGTCTCTTATCCAGATATCTTGGCGCTCATTAACCTCATATACTTTATATTGACTAGATTTCTCATCGTAATAGTATCCCAAAGTAAATTGACCTCCATATCGCTCATCAAGCGCAATATGAAATATCCCCATCTTATCTCTATGTTGATTAATGAAATTTACCAGTTCTTGTTTTGTCATTTAAAATTCCTCCACAACTCTCACATTCAATATGGCGTTTGCTATAGCTCCACTACCTTAGGTGGATTGTAGTATTTTTCCTTGAATTCCTTAAGAATCTTCTCTACCTTTTCTTCATCACACTGTCTGTATAACGGACTACGGTCTAATACATTACATAGTCTTTCATAGGTATAAGTACGTTTCTGTTCATCTGATAATTTTGAAATACTTTCTATAATATTTCTTACCAACTCATCTGTTTCAATAACAAAGGGAAGGCTTGTATATCTTCTTAAACGACTGCCTTGCATAGAAATATAATCAGTTACCTTATCTAATTTGACTAGGTCAACCGATAAACTAAAATCTTTCAAGATATCAAAGGTTCTGCGCGCTATATCCCTGTCACCTTCTGCATACAGAGGGAATAAGCAATATTCCATCAATACACTAATATCTGTACTATCCACTTCATAAGAATCCCGTTCTCGTATACGATATTTTGCATCTGTGCCTAAAAAGGCTTCTTCCTCTTTTCCTTCTCTCATCACATTACGATAAAAATTAATAAAAGATTGATAATCTTTAGGCTCTGGTAATTCATATATTTTCATTTAGTTACTCCATTGATTAATTCTAAAAATTCCTTCAATTTGCTCAATTTTATTAGTGCCTGGTTCATAGACGCGTGGATTTTTGATTTCATAATAGCCTTGACGTTCAATCGCAGATAGAAAATCATCGTAAGAATGCCCCTTTGTGTCAATCGTTGGCATAAGTAGTTCGCTATTTAGAAATGCTAAATAATCTTTTTATAAATATAGTCTCATTATACCACAAAAAGAGAGCGTTTCCGCTCCCTTTTTTACTCTGGCAATTCTACCTTCAAGATCATATCCGTCGGTTGCAATACCTGCTGAACAGCTGCGAGGAAGGCTAAGCCATTATCAGATGGAGAATACTGGAATGTGATATGGATGACTTTTTTGTCAAATTGATCACCATATCGCTCCACATACTGCTTACTTTCGAGGAAGTGAATGTAATTATTCATTTTTTCTTGCAGAATTTCCAGATGGACTGCTTCTATCTCTTCCTCCCAGCCAACTGGATCAACTAGAAGAAGTTCCAAATGATTATCAACTATACCAATTGCATCAAGTTCGCTAGGTTCCAGTTCTGAAACAATGGCTTGAGTGACAATTTGTTTAAATTCCTCTGCTGTAAAAAGACGACGAGTATTTCCTGGGTTTTTTAAAATAAAAGAAGGATGATTTTCGATGAAGAGCTTACCAGACTCATCTTGTGTATACTGCTTTTTAGATTTCCAAAAACCATAATCTGCATAATTCATCAACTCTTTACCAGTATGTTCTCCCGACATATAACTATCTGCAGCTTCTTTGGGGATTTCTTGAACTACTTCTGGCATGGTAATATTAAAAGTTGGATAACGCAAGAAATACTTATCACCATCTTGACAAATTTCCAACATATCTTTTTGACTTACATAAATTGATTCCATTCTTATCTCCTTTGTCTTTTACCAAATGTCTATATTTATTCCCTATTTTGAGGCTGTTTATATGAAGTCATCCTCTTTACCATAAAGGCCAGCGCCCCGTTTCAGCATAAATCATGACTTCGTATGCTCCCCTAGAAGATTCAAATGCTCTATCCATCAGTTCTTTAGTAATAGGATAGCGAACTTCTGGCCCCATGGCTCCTCCAACTTCTTTAAAGAAGCTAATTTCGTAATAACCATCTGTCTCATATACAATAAATCCATTGCCTCTATGTACAATCGTATCCGATTGATTACAATCTTCTAACTCATCTGCTTTAGGCCAACGATGATGTTCACAATAAAACATTACTTCTAAAGAATCTTTTTCTGATTTTGAAACACGTTCTGCTAATTCCTGGCTAATGGGAAAGTTAAGCACTTCTTTCCCTCTACTCCACAGAATCTCATAATCCTTATTGTTTTTTAATACCGTACAATTTTTGTATTGCAGCATTTCTATTGTCATATACATCGACTTTCTTTACTTTTTTAATTCTTCTCTATCATAGGCAAAAAAGATCTAGTTGGTGCGAGCATTTCTTATCAAGCTCCCCATGATCTTCTTTCGCTTGTGCAAATTATTGGCTAAACACAAATAGACAATAAACAAAAGCATCGAGTGGAAAAATAATGGCAAAAAACTAGGATATAACAGGAATACGACTAAAGATACTAACAAACTAATAAAGCTACCACGAATTACGGAAGAAACAACAGCTCCACTTTTCTTTACTACTTCTAGGAATTCTAAGTACTCCAAATCTGTAAATAGAGCCGGATACAAATCCAAATCTTTCTTAAAATAGACATCCAGCAATTTCCCGAAAAGTAAGGAAAGACAAGAGAATAAAACCAAATAAAGATACTTGTGAGCAGATATACTAAAGATTGTTAATCCATTCAGAAATCTGATAAAAGGAAGAAATAGCAATACCAGAGAAAGAATAACGTACTGTTGACTCTTAGAAGTTCTTTCTGGAATCGAAAAAAACAATTTCTTTGTCTTTAAGTCATAGTAAACTAATTTGTTCTTAAACTCTCCTAGATGAACTAGTCCAGTATAATGTTTATTCTTTTCTATCATTTCCACTCCCTTTCTAACCATAATCAAATGATATAAGCTTTTTCATAGCTTCAGTGAACTGGATTAGAGCTCTCTAATATCTGGAATTCAGTTTCATTATATATCTCTTTTACTTGAGTAGCGATACATAATCATCTGGAAGTTTGCCTCTCCAGTCAATCCACATTTGCACAGCAATTGGAATTAATCTTTCAAGCTCTTCCTGAGTAAATAACTCTCTAGTTTCAGGTAAATCAATTAATGATGTCGGACTCTCTTCTATAAATCGTTTCTCACTAGCTTTCTTTTCTTCTTCCGTCGGTGGCCAACAATCGTTTTGAACCTTCCAAGATATTTCAAGTAGAGTCCGTTCTCCACTCTCTAGTAAGGTAAATAATTCTTGTGGTAATTCATAGACAACTAACCAAGAAGCTACGGTTCCCTCTTCTGAAACTAAATAATACTTGTTATCATTTCTCCAGATGGATTTTCCGTAACCTTTTACTTCTTCGAATTGGATAACATCTTCCCATTGTAGTTTTGTTGGTTTCATTTTATACCTTCCTTACTTAAGTGGTGATACATAATCATCTGGAAATTTGCCTTCAGATTCGATCCAAATCGTCTCTGCAATAGGCATTAACTCTTTTAATTCTTCTTGTGTAAAAAGTAATTGATTTTTCGGATTAGCTATCAGTATCTTTGGTCGTTCTTTGGCTCTTCCTCTTTTTATTTTATTGATTTCTTCTTCCATCGGTGGCCAACGATCGTGCTTAATCTTCCAAGATATTTCGAGTAGCGATCTCTCTCCACTTTCTAATAAGGCAAACAGCTCATTTGGTAATTTATAAACTACACGCTGAGGGGCAATTCCTCCCTCCTCATCAACATAATAAAGATGATTACCATCTCTCCAGATATGCTGACCGTAACCTTTTACCTCTTCAAATTGGATAACATCTTCCCATTGTAGTTTTGTTGGTTTCATTTGTATTTTCCCTTTTCTTATAACCCTTTCAGACTAAACTAGTAGAGCACTCATAATCTTTTTTATTTGGTATTCCAACATGATAGAACTACCTTAAAAATCAATGTTAACGTTTCCCATTATTATACCATACAAGCGCTTGATATGAGGGGTTTGCTAGTTAAAAACTAACAAAAAAACACTAGCTATCCAGTGTTTTGTTTCTAGTTTACTGCCCCCTGCAGGAATCGAACCTGCAACTACTCCTTAGGAGGGAGTTGTTATATCCATTGAACTAAGGGAGCTAGAGAAAAACCCTGCTGGGTGAGCAGAGTTTTT